>JAHCBA010000056.1 GCA_019634625.1 Verrucomicrobiia bacterium | reverse complement strand
ATACGTGATCGGCGGGACGTCGGGGCGGAGCGACAAGCGGGTGCTGGGTCCGGAGGCGATCCGGGCGGAACTGGCGCGGGGTGGTCAACTGCCGCTGGGCCAGATCCTGCGGCTGCGGATCCGACACATGACTGACGGGGTGTTCCTGGGATCGAAGGAGTTCGTGAACCAGATGTGGGAACGGCACCGGGACAAGTTCGGCAAGCGGCGCAAGAGCGGCGCCCGCATCATTCGCGGCGCCCCGATTCCAGGAGTTACCGTGTTGCGCGATCTCCGCGTCGATGCAGTGGGGTGAGGCAGCCTCCGGAACGGGAGAATGGGTGTAGAGCAAGATTGCGGCAAGATTGCGGTTGCCGCCCGTGCGTCCGCTGCGGCAGCTTCCCATGACTGGAGATCATGTTCGCCCCACGCTTATTTCGCTTACGGGCCGCGTCTCTGCTTCGCGGGGGCCCTGTGGACCACGGAAGGCCCGCCCCATCTGGCCGCCGCCTCCGGGTTCTGCTCGCTCTTCTCGCCTCCGCTTGGACCGGACTCGGTCGGTCGGCCGCCCAGGAGACGACCGAGCTGATCACCCTCGAACTGCCATACCCGCCCTATCGCCCGGTCGAAGCCAACCACTATTCCACCCGCCTCGGCTCCACCCTTCGGATGCGCTACGATGCGTCCCTGACGGCCATCGTCACCGACAACCGGAATTACCGCCCATCCGGCCACCGCGATGCCGATTTCGGACTGCGCCCCACCCTCACGGTCGGCCTCTTCTACCCGGTCAGTGATCGCCAGAAACTCCAGGCGGATGTCGGCATCGGGTATGAGTGGTGGGCCGGGACCAGCGACCGGAACCGCCTCTACATCGCCCCCAATTCCCATCTCGATTACACCTTCGGCCTCGGCGAAGTCGATCTCCGTCTCTCCAACCACACCGCGTCCACCTCGGAGGCTTCGTCCAGACCGGAATTCGCCGGAGGCGAGGACACCTTTGACATTGCATTTCAGCAGGTGGCCAATGCTACCGGTCTCCGCGCCTTCTGGGGCGGCGCACGCCGCATCAGCCTCTCCGGCGGATATCGCTTCGCCATCAACCGATCCCTTAATGACCAGTTCACCTCGCTGGACCGCGATCTCCATGCCTTCGAAGGTTCGGCCATGGTGCGAATCACCACGCCCGTGGCCGCCGGCGTCTCGGGATCCTACTCGATCTTCACATTCTCGGAACCGACCCAGAACGATGGCCAATCCTTCGCCGTCGGTCCCCACCTCACATGGCGCCCCATCGAATCCCTCTCCCTCAGCGCCCTCGTCCAACACGCTGAATCGTGGTACGACCAGACCGGGTCCATCTCCGACCGGAGCGACTTCTCGGGGACGATCTTCAACTTCGCGGCCAACCATCGCCTCAACCGATTCGTCGATCACTCCGCCTCGGTCGGCACCAGCGTCGACTCCGGGTTCGGTTCCAACTACACCGAAGATCTCTCTGTCCGCTACGCCCTGACTGCCCGCCTCAACTCCCGGCTCACGTCCAGTCTGGGCTTCCGATACCGGTCGATCTCCATCTCCGGACCCGGTGGCGATGATGCCGACCTCTATCATCTCAACCTTGGAGTCGGCCTGCGCACTTCCTCCCGAAGCCACCTGGGCGCCTCCTACGCCATCCACACTCGATCCGCCCGGAGCAGCGATCGGGACTACTTCGAGAACCGCTTCTCCTTGACCGCCAGCTATCGCTTCTGAATCCCACCACCACCCTCCCCGATCCCTTCGATCCATGATACTCCGGTCCTTGATGATGTTCTTCCTGGCGCCGGCGCTCGTCGCGCCTTGGAGCGGGGCCCAGGAATCTGCCGCCCTGGAACCTCCCCCCAAACACGTGCTTCGCGCCGGTGACCGCATCCAGTATCGCATCGCCGAGGACCCCGTCCGTGGCCCCGCCCCGCTCCTCGTCGTCGTCAATAGTGTCGGCGAAGTCAGCTTCCCCGTTTCACGGGATTCCGACCTCCGCATCACCCTTCTGGTGCGTGGGAAGACCGTCGAGGAAGTGCGCGAAGACCTAACCCGCAGCCTCCTCGCCGACTACTACCATCGCGCCACCGTCGAACTCACCCTCGGCGAGAAAATTGTCACTCCAGGACGGGTCCAGTTCTTCGGCGAAATGTCCGCCACGCTTCCCCTCACCCCGGACACTCCGCCGCTGCTGCTCAGCGACGCCATCCTTCAACTCGGCTTCACCCCCGATGCCGACCTCCGCCGCGTCAAGGTGCACCGCCTCGATCCGGACTCCCAACAGTCCCGCACCCTCGAGATTAATGTCCGCTCCATCCTCCGCGAGGGGATACGCGAACGCGACCTGATCCTCCAGGACGGCGACCGTGTCGAGGTCCGGACGAAGTGGTTCAATTGATATCCGACGCGCCACCGCATGGACCATCCCGTCCCCTACCACGGCCCTCACCACGTGGGCTACCGCATGCCCGTGGCCGACCGTGTCAACCTCCTGGCCCTCCTCCGCCGCTCGCTGCGAATGTTCCGCAACCGGTGGTGGATCCCGCTGCTCACCCTCGCCCTCGGTTCCGGCCTGGCCACCTACTACTCCTTCACCACCCCGGACACCTACCGGGCCCAGTCCCGCCTCGGCATCGCCCCGCGGATCGCCCTCTCCCAACGATCCGGTGACCGGGCCGTCGTTCTCGAGGAGAAGAACAGCTTTGTCGCCGATCAACTCCAGTACATGCGCGGCAGCCAGGTCCTCGGTCGGGTCGAAGAGAAAATGCAGGAGTTCCGACTCCCCGACGGCCCCCCCCCTTCCCGTCACCTCACCGTGAGCCAGGGTCAGGGATCGACCTTCATCATGACGGTGGAAAGCAGCAACCTCGAATACGCCCGCCAGTTTGCCCGCACCTGGGCCCAGGAATTCCTCGCCTTCAAGGAACAGATGCACAGCGAGGTCGCCCGCCGGCAGATGGACAAGACCCGCGTCGAGCTTAGCCAACAGGAGGAGCAAGTCGCCGAAGCCCAGCATCGCCTCGACGACTTCATCCGCGAACACCGCATTGCCACCAGCCAGGACACCGGCAACGCCGCCCAGGACCTCCTCATCAACCTTCAGCGCCGCCGCCAGGCCGTCATGCTGGAGGGTCAGCGCCTCGAGGAGCGTTCCGCTGCCGAACTCGCCGACCTGCCCGACGCCGCCTTCAGCGCCGCCCCACTCTCCCCCACCCCGACCTCCCCAACCGGTCCGCCCCCGCCCAACCCCGAAGACCCCGTCTCCCTCGACTCCGCCGATCCCCTCGATAAATTCACCGGCCGCTCCTCCTACCGGGATCTCAGACTCGCTCTCGCCCGTCTCCTCGCCGAATCCGACCGCCAGTCCGAGGTCCTCAAACCGCGCCACCCCTACATGGTCCGCCTCCAGGAGGCCATCGGCGAGACAAGACGCCAGATCGCCACCCAGCTCGATCTCATCGAAGAACTCCGTCAGGCCCGCATCGGCTCCCTTCGCCAGGAGGAGGCCGTCCTCGACCGGCAGGTCGAATCCCAACGCACCGAGGTCGAGCGTCTCCGCGAGATCCATCGCCAATTCGTCTCCCTCGGCATCGACCTCGCCGCCAAACGCGAACTCCGCGACCAATTCGCCCGCGAACTCCAGGCCCTCCACCAAATCCAGCCCAGCAGCGAAATCATCACCATCCTCGAAGAAGGCCTCGCCTCCGATCAACCCGTCGGTCCCGCCCGTGCCCGCATCATCGTCACCGGCATCCTCGTCGGCCTCCTCTCCGGCTTCGGACTCGTCTTCCTCCTCCATCGCCTCGATGACCGCCTCGAATCCGCCGAAGACCTCGAACACGCCCTCGACGAACCCATCCTCGGCCAGGTTCCCCTCCTCTCCCTGGACAACCGCCCCCCGGGCTCCTTCGTCTCCGTCGATGACCTCCAGGTCGATACCCTCTTCGTCGAATCCTTTCGCGGCGTGCGCTCTTCCATCATGTTCGGCGACCTCGGCGGACCCAGACAGGTCCTCCTCGCCACCAGTTCCGTTCCCGGCGACGGGAAATCCACCTTCACCGTCAACTTCGCCATCACCCTCGCCCGCGCCGGCAACCGGGTTCTCCTCATCGATGCCGACCTCCGCCGCGGCACCGTCGCCCAGGTCTTCGGCGTCCCCTCCGAACCCGGCCTCTCCGAGGTCCTCGACGGTCGCGAACCCTGGTCCGAGGTCCTCAATGCCACCCCCCACCGCTCCCTCGCCATCATCACCGCCGGTGGCGCCGCCCCCAACCCCGGCGAACGTCTCCTCTCCCGATCCCTCCACCAACTCGTCTCCGAAGCCCGCACCCACTTCGATTACATCATTTTCGATTCCCCACCCGTCATCGGCATGGACGACGTCCCCACCCTCGCCAGCCAGTGCGACGGTCTGATCTTCGTCTATCGCGCGGGAGTGACCTCCCTCCGCCTCGCCCGCCTCGCCGTCAATACCGTCCGTCAACGCGGCGCCCGCATCCTCGGCCTCATCCTCAACGGCGTCTCCACCTCCGATCCCGGCTACTACTACACCGCCTACTACTACGCCCAGTACCACAACCCCATCCCCTCCACCTCCCCGGCGGACGCACCCCCCGACCCTGCCCCCCCCGCTCATCGCCCCGCAGGAGCCAGTCTCCTCGCCACGCTCCGCTCCGACGGCAACGGCCAGCCCAATCCGCCCCCCACCGTCGATGTCGATCCTGTCCCCTCCCAACCCGCCCCAACCCGCCGGCAACCCCGCAACCCGCCGTCATAATCCCCCTGCGCCACCCCCGTCTCTTCTCCCCAAACCCTGCCTCGCCTTCCCCTGTCCGCCCGATGAACATCACCCACACGCATTCGCCCCGGGTGGTGCCCTCCACGGACCCCAGGGACCCCGAATGGGATGCCTGGGTCGCCCGCCATCCCCAGCCCCACCCGGAACAATCCTCCGGCTGGGGCGACGCACAGCGGATTCGCGGATGGGAACCCTGCCGGTGGACCCTCCGCGAAGGGGACCGCCTCCTGGGCGGCGTCCAGGTCCTTGTCCGCCCTGCCCCCCGCCTCGGCCACGTCGCCTACATCCAGCGCGGCCCGCTCCTCCTCGAGGAGGCCGCCCACCTCGCCCCTCTGCTCCTCCAAACCCTCCGCACGGCCGCCGCCCAACGCCGCTGGGCTTACCTCTCCATGGTCCTCCCGTACCAGGGAGGACCCTCCGAGGCCGCCCTCCGTGCCGCCGGCTATTTCCCCCAACCCGCCCTTCTCCCGCCCCAGACCTCCGAAGCCGCCACCCTCGTCGTCGATCTTACCCCCCCCGAAGAGGAAATCCTCGCCCGCATGAGGCGCACCACCCGCCGCTACATCCGCCAGGGACAGGAACGCGGCCTCCTCATCCGCTCCGGGTCGGAGTCCGACCTCGACACCTTCGGACAACTCATGCTCGCCCTGTGCGCCCGCCGCGGTGTCCGCTCCAACATCCCCGCCGGCGAATTCCTCCACCGCGTCTGGCAGGCCTTTCACCCCGGCGGACACATCCGCCTCTTCCTCGCCCAACACGACGCGCGCCCGATCGCCGGCCTGATCGTCCTCGCCCTCGGCACCTGGGCCCGCGCCTGGCGCATTGGCTGGTCCGGAGAAGCCCCGGACCTCCGCCCCAACGAATCCCTCTACTGGGCCGCCATGCGGTGGGCCCGCGAATCCGGCCACCGCCACTTCGACTTCATGGGCTTCGAAACCAACCTCGCCCGCGCCTTGGCCGAAGGCCGTCAACCCTCTCCATCGTCCCTCTCCAGCCTCGCCCAGTTCAAACTCGGCCTCGGCGGCATCCCCATGGTCCTCCGCCCCTTCCAGTGCCGCTTCTTTCATCCCCTTGTTCAACTCCTCCTCCGTGCCGGCGGACACCGACTCCTGGATTGGCCGCCCCTCCGCCGCCTTCTCCCCCGCCGCCTCCTCGCAGGCGCCCATGCCGGCTGATGGCTTTCCCCCCTCCCCTCGCCAGCTTCCGTATCTCCCCTCTCGCCTCCGGCCTCCGGAAAGACAAGCTCCGCCAGTCCCACCATCCCCCGCATCCCGTCGCATCGACACACCGGGCTTGACCCCGCGATGCCGTTCCGCTCTTTGGAGCCGAGCCGACGCGCACAACCCATCCCGGGCCGTGCCCCGTCCACCTGTCCACGTCCCATCCATGAACGCCCGCCTCGCCATGCGGCAGGTCGAGAAGTCCTTCGGCGCCACCCGCGCCCTGCGGGGCGTCTCCCTCGATCTCGCCCCCGGCGAGGTCCTCGCCCTCATCGGCGAGAATGGCGCCGGCAAGAGCACCCTCATGAAGGTGCTCAGCGGCGCCTGCCGGCCCGATGCCGGCCGCATCGAACTCGACGGCGCCCCCTTCGTCCCCGATTCCCCCCTGCACGCCAGACGCTCGGGGATCGCCATGATCTACCAGGAACTCACCCTGGCCCCCCACCTCAGCATCGAGGAAAACATCCTCCTCGGCGATGAACCCGCCCGCTGGGGCTGGCTCGACCGCCGCCGCCGCCGCGACCTCGCCCACCGCGCCCTCGAAGAACTCCACCACCCGGGACTCCCCCTCGACACCCCCGCCGGCGCCTGCCCCCTCGCCACCCAGCAAATCGTCGAAATCGCCCGCGCCCTCGTCCGCCAACCCCGCGTCCTCATCCTCGACGAACCCACCAGCAGCCTCACCCAGCGCGACGCCGAAACCCTCTTCGCCGTCGTCCGACGCCTCCGCGAACGCGGCGTCAGCGTCATCTATATCAGCCATTTCCTCGAGGAGTGCCGTGCCATCTGCGACCGCTATACCGTCCTCCGCGATGGCGAAAGTGTCGGCTCCGGAACCATGGCCGAGGCCGACCTCAACCACATCATCCGCCTCATGGTCGGCCGCGATGTCCGCGACATCTACCCGCGCATCCCCCACGCCCTCGGCACCCCCGTCCTCCAGGTCTCCCGCCTCGCCGGCCGCCGCAAACCCGCCTCCGCCTCCTTCACCCTCCGTGCCGGAGAAATCCTCGGCATCGCCGGCCTCGTCGGAGCCGGCCGCACCGAAACCCTCCGCGCCATCTTCGGTCTCGATGATGCCCCCGCCGGCTCCGTCACCGTCCTGGATCGCAACACCACCGGTCTCGGCCCACGCCACCTCCTGAACGCCGGCGTCGGCCTCCTCAGCGAGGACCGCAAGTCCGAAGGTCTCCTCCTCCAACGACACCTCGCCGACAACGTCACCCTCACCCGCCTCGCCCCAGTCTCCCGCTTCGGTCTCGTCTCCGCCCGCCGCCAGCAGGCCCTCACCGGGGAATGGATGCGCCGCCTCGACGTCCGCGCCCGCGGCCCCGCCCAGCCCGTCGGCGAACTGTCCGGTGGCAATCAGCAGAAAATTGCCGTGGCCCGCCTCCTCCATCACCAGGCGCGCATCCTCCTCCTGGACGAACCCACCCGCGGCATCGACGTCGGCAGCAAGGCCCACATCTACCGCCTCATCGGCGAACTCGCCGCCCAGGGCAAGGCCATCGTCTTCGTCAGCTCCTACCTCCCCGAACTCCTCGGCGTCTGCGATACCATCGGCGTCATGTGCCGCGGCCGCCTCCGCGAAATCCGCCCCGTCGCCGACTGGACCGAACACGACATCATGGCCGCTGCCATCGGCCAGTCCGCAGCCGAAGATCCCCCGTCACCCGACCTTTCATGAACCCCCGGTTGTCCCGCCTCCTCGCCTCCCTCGGCCCCCTCATCGGCCTCGCCTTCGTCGTCGGCCTCTTCTCCCTCAGCCCCGAGGTCCGCCCCTACTTCCTCACCGGCGGGAACTTCAAGATCATCCTCACCCAGACCGTCATCGTCGCCACCGGCGCCCTCGGCATGACCCTCATCATCGTCTCCGGTGGCATCGATCTCAGTGTCGGCTCCGTCGTCGCCCTCACCAGCGTCGTCGCCGCCCAACTCGTCCTCCTTGGCCTTCCCCCCTCCGCCGTCGTCCTCCTCACCCTCCTCACCGGCGTTCTCATCGGCTCCCTCAACGGCGCCATCATTGCCCGCTTCGGCATGATGCCCTTCATCGTCACCCTCGGCATGATGGGCGTCGTCCGCGGCGCCGCCAAATGGCTGGCCGGCAACCAGACCGTCAATCCCCAGCCCTCCCCCCTCAACGGTCTCATGGCCCTCTCCCAGCCCCAGCAACTCTTCCCGCTCCCCATCGGCGTCTGGGTCGCCATCACCCTCGCCCTCCTCATGGCCGTCGTCCTTCGCCAGACCGTCTTCGGACGCTACATCTTCGCCATCGGCTCCAACGAGGCCACCGCCCGCCTCTGCGGCATCCGGGTCGCCCTCCACAAACTCTTCATCTATGGCCTCGCCGGCGTCTTCTTCGGTCTCGCCGGCCTCATGCAGTTCTCCCGCCTCACCCTCGGCGATCCCTCCGTCGCCATCGGTCTCGAACTCGACGTCATCGCCGCCGTCGTCATCGGCGGAGCCAGCCTCTCCGGCGGCACCGGCAGCATCGCCGGTTCCATGATCGGCGCCCTCATGATGGCCGTCCTCCGCAATGGCTCCAACCAGATGGGCTGGCCCACCTACATGCAGGAAATCATCATCGGCATCGTCATCGTCCTCGCCGTCGGACTCGACAAGTGGCGCCAGTCCCGCGCCGCCCGCCAGCGCGGCTGATCCCTCCCCTCGCGGCCCCTCCCTCGTCGATCCCATCCCATCCCCGACCGCCCGAATCCCGCCGGGCATCGACCGGCCCCCCCTACAACCCCGCGATCGCCTCGTCCAGCACCCCGATCAACGTCCGGATCGTCTCCGGCGTCTCGTCCCCCATGTTGGAAAGTCGGAAGGTCGTCCCCTTGATCTTGCCATAACCCCCGTCGATCAGAATTCCCCGGTCCTTCACCCGCTTCTGCAACGCCGCCACATCAACCGTCCGTCCCCCCGGCCGCGCCCCATTGTTCACACACACCAGCGTTCGCGACTCATACCCCGCCTCCGGAAACAGCGTGAACCCGTGCCCCACCGCCCAATCCCGCAGCATCCCGTTCGTCTCCACATGCCGCGCATACCGGGCCTCCAACCCCTCCGACAGGATGTCCTCCAGCTTGCTCTCCAGCGCATGCACATGCCCGATGCTCGGCGTGCTCGGCGTCATGTTCTGTTCCGCATTCTTCTGAAACTCCACGAAGTCGAAGTAATACCCGCGATCCCCCGCCGTCGCCGCCCGCTCCAGCGCCGCCGCCGAACACGCGAACAATGCCAGCCCTGGCGGCAAGGCAAACGCCTTCTGCACGCCCGCCAGCATCACGTCCACCCCCAGCCCATCGAACGACATCGGCACCGCGCTCAACGAACTCACCACGTCCACGACGAACAGCACGTCCGGGTACTTCCCCTTCAACGCCGCAATCTCCTCCAGCGGGTTCATCAATCCGCAGCTCGTCTCGTTGTGGATCAACGTCAGCGCATCGAACCCGCCCCCCGCAAGCCGCCGGTCCACCTCCTCCGCCCGGATCGGCGATCCCCACGGCACCTGCAACGCCTCCGCCTCCACCCCGCACCGCTTCGCCACATCCAGCCACTTGTCCGAAAACGCCCCGCACATGCACGTCAGCACCTTCCGGCGCACCAGGTTCCGGATGGACGCCTCCATCACCCCCCACGCCGAAGAGGTGCTCAAATACACCAGCCTCCGCGTCCCAAACACCGCCTGCAGCCCGGGCTGAATCCGCCCGTACAGGTCCTTAAACCCCTGGCCCCGATGCCCGATCATCGGCCGGCAGAATGCCTCGAATGTCTTCCGACTCACCTCCACCGGTCCGGGAATGTGCAGCTTGACGTGACCCATACGCATGAACCTCGGCCGCGACTCTCATGGAGCCCCGCCCCCCCCGCAAGGTCGAACCTCCCCCCCCACCCACTCCCTCCGGGCCATCTCAGGTCCTAGGAACGCGCCCAAGCCATCCCTCGTTGGGACTCGTGCTCAGCCCGCAGGGCGGTACCCATCATTCACGTCGCCGAACCGGCAGGCTCACCTCTTGTGTGCGCATCTGCAATAGGCCTGGCAGATAATTATTGACCCAAGATCTAACAATAAGTCGGGCATTTTACTGCTGACTGACCAAACCGACCCTTTCTTGATTTTGTTGACGAATCATGATCAGGTCACCTCTGGCAGCCACGTTGGTCTTCTTGGGGTATCCGGTATGGCGTGAACAACTAAGAGCCTGACCATTTATTTCTTCTATTCTCTATTCTATTGAATGGTGGGTGGGCCCCAGCAGCAATCGGACGCGGCGGGGGGCCGAAGACCATCAGGACAGGACACGTGCCCCGGGAGACAGGAGAGGGCGGAGCACCGCTCAGACCGATCCTGCAGTTGCGGATCCGGCCCATCGCCAATGGGGTGCTCGAAAGTGCGAACAGGGTTGCGGACCCGAAGGGGGCATCTGGAAAAGCATTTCCCCGAAGCTCGCCAAGGATTCACGGTCCCCAAGACCTCCCCAAAACCCGGTTGCCTCCACCGCCAACTCCCTCCTAGCCTCCGTGCCGTTCCCGGAACCGCCTCCATCCGTGGTCATAAAGCCCAATCCGATCCGATCCAAAGGTTCCAGGCACCAGCCCATGCTCGGCCCCCTCCCAATCCCGCGAACAGCCCGCCGCCTGGCGCTCGCCCGTCTCATCCTCGCCGGCCTCCTCCCCGCGCTGCCCCAATCGGCGACAGCGCAACTGATGATCTCGGGCAACGAGAACAAGATCGACCTCGATTCCGGTGCCGCCCGCACCGTCCCAGGCGCCAATCCCGATTCCCTCACCCTGCTCGACTTCTCCGTCTTCCCGCCCCGAGTTCAGCATATCGACGACATTCCCAATTCCGTTATCGGCCCCCCTTCCAACCTCGCCATCACCCCCGACAACCGCCACGCCATCGTCGCCGACTCCCTCCGCCTGGATCCCCTCGATCCCTCCCGCTGGATCCCCGAGTCCACCCTCCGTGTCGTGGACCTCACCCTCCAGCCTCCCCGCGTCGTCGGCGAAGCCCGCGCCGGCAGCCAGCCCAGCGGGCTCTCCATCACACCCGATGGCTCCCGTGTCCTCGTCGCCAACCGCGCCGATGGCACCGTCTCCCTTCTGCGGCTCGATGGTCCGCACCTCTCCCACCTCCAGACTGTCCCGGTGGCCGCACCCGAGGACAGCGTCTCGGACGTCGCCGTCCATCCCAATGGCCGCCTTGTCCTCGCCAGCGTCCAAAAGGGCGGTTACCTCGCCGTACTCCTACTCGATGGCGACACCCTCCGCCCCACCGACCGGAAGGTCTCCGTCTATGGCCAGCCCTATCGCTGTGTCATCACCCCCGATGGCCGCCTCGCCCTCACCGCCGGCCAAGGCCATGGCAACGGTCTCGATCCCGACGCCATGTCCGTCATCGACCTCACCGTGGACCCCATCCGCACCCACGACTACGTCGCCCTCGGCGCCGTTCCCGAATCCATCGAGATTCATCCCCGCGGCCACCTCGTCGCCGCGGTCCTCATGAACGGTTCCAACCTCGGCCCCGCCGATCCCCTCCGCACCGCCAACGGCTCCCTCGTCCTCCTCCGCCGCCAAGGCAACCGCTTTACCGTCGTCCAGGAAGTCCTCATCGGCCGCATCCCCGAAGGTGTCGCCTTCAGCCCGGACGGACGTCACCTCGTCGTGCAATGCCATCCCGACCGGGAACTCTGGATCTACCGGGTGCGCGGCCACCGCCTCCGGGACACCGGCATCCGCATCCCCACCCCCGGAATGCCCTCATCCCTCCGCGCCGGACGATAGCCGCCCACCCATGCGCCAGGAATCCAGCGTCCTCCATCCCCCTCCCGCCACAACCCCAATGATCCTTCGCTCCCTCCTCAACCCCCGCGCCTGGCTGGCAGCTGGCCTCCTTGCACTCCTCCCAGGCTGCCGTCCCGGCGAGGCTGTCGATCCCAATGTCAGCCCGGCCGAAGGCTACCCTCGCCGGGCCGTTACTCTGATCTGCCCCTGGGCCGCCGGCGGCGGCACCGACCGTATCGCCCGATTTGTCGCCGAACAACTCCAGCGCCGCCTCGGCCGGCCCGTCGTGGTCGTGAACCGCATCGGCGGCAGCGGTGCCGCCGGCCATCAAGCGGGGGCCGACGCCGCTCCCGATGGCTACACCCTCACCATGGCCACCTTCGAGCTCAATACCATGCACTGGATGGGCATCTCGGAGTTGACCCACCGCGACTTCACCCCGCTCATTCAGCTCAACGGCGACGCCGCCGCCCTTATCGTCCGCCAGGATGCCCCCTGGACCTCGGTCACCCAATTGATCGATCACATCCGCCAGAACCCCCGCCAGCTCAGCATGTCCGGCACCTCCACCGGGGGAGCCTGGGACCTCGCCCGCGCCGGTTTCCTCATGGCTGCTGGATTGACCGTGGATTCTGTCGTCTGGGTTCCCACCCAGGGCTCAGCTCCCTCCCTCGTCGAACTCCTCGGCGGTCACGTCGATCTCGTCTGCTGCAGCGTCCCCGAAGCCGCCTCCCAGATCGAGGCCGGCCAGCTCCGCGTCCTCGCCGTCATGAGTCGCGAACGCCTCGCCGAATTCCCCGATCTCCCCACGGTCCTCGAAGCCGGCATCGACTGGGAGGCGATCGGCTGGCGCGGCATCGTCCTGCCCCGTGGCGTTCACCCCGACATCGTCGCGCTCCTCCAGTCCCACCTCCAGACCATCACGGAATCCCCCGAATTCGCCGAGTTCATGCGCCTCAACGGATTCGCCACCGCCCGCCGCGGGCCCCACGACTTCACCGCCTTCCTGGAGGCCCAGGACGCCCAGTGGCGGACCGTCATCGAGGCTGCCGGCTACGCACGACCATGATCCCCGACCCCGATTCCCCGCCCCCTCCAGACCGTCCCAGCCTCGCCCTCGGCACCGCCTTGGTGGCCTTTGGCGCCATGGCCGCCTTCCTCGCCGCCCGTATCCCCTATCGGCCCCTCGGCGACACTTCCGACCCTGGACCCCGCGCCTTTCCGCTCCTCCTGGGACTCTTCCTTGCGGCCGGCGGCCTCCGGGAACTCATCGAACTTCGCGAAGCCCAGCGCGCCGCCGCAGCCCGTGGCGAACCCAACCCGTTCCTCCCCAATCCCCGATCCCTCTTTCCGCCCCGTGCCACCCTTTCCGTCGGACTGGCCGCCATCCTCTATGTCCCCGCCATCGCCTGGCTCGGCTTCATCCCGAGCACCATTCTGCTGGTCCTGGGCCTCATGAAAGGCCTCGGTGCCACCTGGCGCTGGGCCGTCGGCACCGCCATCACCCTCGTTGCCGTGATCCATCTCCTCTTCGCCACCCTCTTCCGCGTTCAACTCCCCACCGGTCTGCTCGGATTCCCATGGTAACCCGCCTCCCACCTCCCAAACCCGGATCGAACCGGCCATGACGGAACTGCTCCAACCGCAGATCCTCGGGCCGCTCATTCTGGCCATGCTCTTCGGCCTGTTTGTGGGCGCCACCCCCGGCCTCACGGCTACCATGGCCGTCGCCCTCATCGTCCCCATCAGCTTCGAACTCGACAACCCCACCGCCAGCCTCGCCATGATCATCGGGGTCAGCTTCGCCGCCATCTTCGCCGGCGACATCCCCGCCATCTACCTCCGCATCCCCGGCACCCCAGCCTCCGCCGCCACCACACTCGACGGCCACGCCATGGCCCGACAAGGCCGCGCCGGCCACGCCCTCTCCCTCGCCCTCTTCAGCTCCTGCCTCGGCGGCCTCGTCGGTGTGCTGATCCTCATGTTCCTCGCCCCGCAACTCGCCAAGTTCGCGCTGCGCTTCAGCAATTTCGAATACTTCTGGCTGGGCATTCTCGGGCTTAGCCTCAGCGCCGCCGTCAGCGGCGGCTCCACCATCAAAGGCCTCCTCGCCGCCGCCCTCGGCATGCTCCTCTCCACCGTTGGCATCGACCTCGTCAGCGGCACCCCCCGCTTCACCTTCGGCCAGTCCGACCTCATGAGCGGCGTCGGCTTCATCCCCGTCATGATCGGCCTCTTCGGCCTCTCCGAAGTCCTTCGCAATGTCGCCCGGGGCGAGTCCATGTCCGCCCCCTCCGTCCGCCCAGACGACCACATCCGCCCCCTCCATAGCCTCCTCACCCTCCTCCGCCACAAGCTGACTCTCGTCCGAGCCTCCATCGTCGGCACCTTCACCGGAGCCCTGCCCGGCGCCGGCGCCGACATCGCCGCCTGGGCCGCCTACGGCATCGAAAAGAAATCCGCCCGAAATCCGGAACGGCTCGGAAAGGGCGACGAACGCGGCGTCGTTGCGCCTGCCGGCGCCCACAACGCCGCCGTCGCCGGCGCCTGGATCCCCGCCCTCGTCTTCGGCATCCCCGGTGACACCGTCACCGCCATCGTCATTGGCGCCGTGCTCGTGTACAACCTCAAGCCCGGCCCCCTCATCTTCGAACAAAGCGCCGCCCAGGTGGAGGCCATCTTCGGCATCGCCCTCATCACCCAACTCCTCCTCCTCCCCTGCGGCTACCTCGCCTTCAAGACCTTCGGCGGCATCCTCCGCCTCCCCCGCAACCTCATCATGACCGCCGTCGTCGTCTTCTCCGTCGTCGGCGCCTTCGCCCTTCGCAACAGCCTCTTCGATGTCGGGATCATGGTCGCCGCCGGCTGGGTCGGCTATTTCCTCGAATCCCGACGCATCCCCGTCGCCCCCCTCATCCTTGGTCTCATCCTGGGCCCCATGGTCGAAGAGAATCTCCGAACCGGCCTCATCAAGTCCCAGGGCGCCTTCCTGCCCTTTGTCACCCGCCCCATCTGCCTCGTCCTCTGGCTCCTCCTCGTCCTCTCCCTCGTCGGCCCCAGGATCGCCCGCCTCCTTCGCAAAGCCCCAGGTCCATCCCCGGATACTCTCATCCCCCGCGCCTGACCTCCATCCAGGCAACGCCCCGTAAGGAAGCACCCATGCCGATTATTTGGCAGGCATTGTACTATTGACTGACCGTCAAAGAATAGGCCCGGCTCGTTTTACTTACCGGCGACAAGCCCATCTCCCCGCAGCCGAATGAGATTTCTTTGGGCCCCCGATCGGATCACTGCGTCAACCGAAAGACGCCTGACTTTTAATACCTTCTCGAACTTCTGACCGGATGATTCGGCGTCAACATCAAATCGCCTGACTTTTTATTTACGCTTCGAAGTCGTGCTTCGGAAGGTCACTGGTCACTGTGCAGGCAGCGATCCGACCCCGTCCTCCTCACCCTCCATCAGTGCCCGGAACAGTTTCCACGCGTAGATGCTCTGGGCCACCGGCCCCGGATGCCCGTCCAGCGGCTGGAAATCGTCCCACTCGTGCCGGTTGTAGTCTGGACGCAGATCCGCCACCAGGTAGCCATGCGCCTCCGCACACGTCACCGCCGGGTCGTCGTCCCCGCCCTGAAGAAATCCCAACACCAGACGCACCCCATGCGCCGAACCCAGCTGCGCCATCTCCTCCAACAGCCGGCAGGTCACCTCGTACTGCTCGTCCAGCGACGGATCCCTCCCGCGCTGGGAACGGCCGGAGGCCTCCGGA
This sequence comes from Verrucomicrobiia bacterium, assembly GCA_019634625.1. NCBI lineage: Bacteria > Pseudomonadati > Verrucomicrobiota > Verrucomicrobiia > Verrucomicrobiia bacterium. Next base: position 16,922 of record JAHCBA010000056.1, on the reverse strand, counting down.
AACAAGGGCACCCGGTCGATCTCCAACCGTCCCTCCACCAACCGAGCCCGCGGATGCGTGAACTCGGCCGGATCCGACTGCCATTCGCCCCCGCCGGTCCTGTCCAGCCCGCGACGAAAGGTCTGCAACCGGCTCGCCGCGGCCACATTCCGCTCGTTGTAGTAGTCGGCGTACCCTACGACCACCGTCTGCGGCGCCGGGTCCGCCATCGGCAGATCCCGGAGCATCTGCAAATACCCATGCACATTGCCGTACCCGCTCTCCGCATAGTTCACCACCCGTCGGTCCGGAAAATAACGCTGCAGGAACGCCCCCAAGGTCGTCTCGTCGTCGTTACCCCAACCATAAACAAACGAGTTCCCCATCACCCAGATCTCCGGTCGTCCCTCCAACAACCCCGGCGCCGCTGACGTCACCCGCCGACCGGCCTCATCGATCGTCACCCGAAAAGTGCGCGCCTCCCCGCCCGCTGTGTTCGTCAGTGTCACCTGGTAAACCCCGGGCCGGCTCGAATACCCCAAAAGCGGGTCAGGACGATACATCGACTCCGGCTCGTACAACACGCGCACCGCGACCGGCCGCGGCCGGTCGGCGAACTCCTCCAGCACCAACCTCACCTCACCCAACGTGTGATGAATGGCACTCTGCCGGGACTGTCGCATCCACAGCGCATACCCCAGCACGAATTCCGCCACCAGAACCCCGCCCCCCAGGGCCAGCACCATGAATCGTCTCGGGGTCACATCTCTGATTTTGACAATTGCCGTTCGATCGCCTCGATGCGTCGAGCCAGATCCCCACCCCGTTCCCGGCTCCTGGTCACCCGACTCACCGCCTGCCCGGTCGCCGCCACGCCAAGTCCGCCCACTCGCTCGCCCAGCTCCCGCAAGGTCATCCGCCCTCTCCGACGCCCCAGGTACAGCGCCACATCCCGGGCCCAGTCCCCGTGTCGATCCCGAAATGCCTCCCACCGCTCGCCGTGCTCCGCCTCCACCGCCTCAACGATCCGCTCCCACCCAATCCGATCCCGAAACCCGCCAGCCCCGGAAACCTCCCCCGGCACCTGCTTGAGCCGCTCCTTCATCCGGACAATGAACTCCTCCGACCCTAGCAGCGCCCCCCCCACCACCCGGTCCCACACCGTCTCCAAGCGGCCTCCCCGCAGGGGCGCCTCATGGTACTTTCGCAACTCCCGTCTGGCCTCGGTCACGGTCAGACCGCCCCGCCCGACTCCCAGCACATCGCCGGTCGTCAGCCACGGGGGCGCCTCCGCCAATCCCGCATACGCCCGGTACGAACTCCACCGGAAGCTCCGCAATCCCTCCAGGCGTCGCGCCACCAAGTCTCCCCCGGGGTCGGGCGAACCCACCGTCCGCTGTCGCGCACGGTCCGGTTTGCCCAGTCCCAATCCAGCCACCCGCACCGGATTCAAATGCACATACCGGGCCACCTCCATCCAGCTCCCGTCGTCCACCAGCACAGATTTGAACCGCCCCTGAAAAAGGTGCCCGATCCGTTCATGCCGCCGGTTGAACCACACGCTGTACGCCACGTTCAACCACTGGCACGCCCGGCTCAGATTCGCCTCCGGTGTCCTCAACAGCAGATGATAATGATTGTCCATCAGCACCCAGGCATGCACCTCCACCCCGAATCGCTCCGGAAGCTCCGCCAGTAACTCCATGAAGTGCTGCCGGTCCCGGTCTTCCACGAAGATGGGCCTCCGCTCGTTCCCCCGCGCCATCACATGCTGGCGCCCTCCCTCCAACTCGCATCGCAAAGGCCTCGCCATGTCCGCAACCCTCCTCCGACCTCCGGAGATTTGTCAAAATCAGAGATCTGACCCCAACGATGCCGGACTGGCTCAACGCCCGTCCGCTGGCACCATGGCCCCACCGGTTCGCATGTTGCCGTCCACTCTCTTCCCGACACCGCCCGATTCCGGGACGCTCCCTGCCCTCGCCCCAGATCCGGGCACCTTGCTGCGCGCCGGATCCGTCCCCTACCTCAACGCCGCACCCCTCGTCCGCGGCATCGAACACCGCCTCCGTCTCGCACCCCCGTCCGACCTCGCCGTCTCCCTCCGCCTGGGCGAACTCGACGCCGCCCTGCTCAGCGTGACCGAGGCCCTTCTCCATCCCGGCTACGACATCCTCGACGGCCCCTGCGTCGCCTCCGACGGCGAAGTGCACAGCGTCTTCCTCGCCCACCGGCAACCCCTCGACTGCATTCAAACCGTCTTCTGCCACACCGCCTCCCTCACCAGCGTCAACCTCCTCCGCGTACTCCTCGCGGAACGTGGTCTGCGCCCCGCCCTGCGGCCTCTTCCCGAACCGGACCGCGCGCCGGACCACGACGCCGCCCTCCTCATCGGCGATCCGGCCATTGCCTTTCGCCACCTCCACCCGGATCTGCCCGTCTGGGACCTCGGCCTGGCCTGGCAGCAATTGACCGGCCTCCCCTTCGTGTACGCCGTCTGGGTTCTGCGCCGCGATGCCGACACCACCTCCCTCCGGGCAGAACTCCAATCCGCAGCGCTCCGCGGACAACGCGAACTCGATCTCATCATCGAATCCGCCCCCGAACGCGACGCCGCCTTTCGCCGCCGTTACCTCACCCGGCACACCCGGCACCACCTCGGCGCCCGCGAAAAAGCCGGCCTCGCCCGCTTCGCAGACTACCTCCGCCGCCACCAACCCCACCCCGTCTTCCCCCCCCACTACGTCCCCTAACCCCCCCTCAGCCCTCAGGCTTCAGGTTTCAGGTTTCAGGTTTCAGGTTTCAGGCTTCAGGCTTCAGGCTTCAGGCTTCAGGCTTCAGGCCTCAAGCCTCCGCCTTCACCTCACCGAAAACGCATAGATCGTCGTGGATCGGAAGGTGTCGCCCGGGCGCAGCACCGTCGAGGGAAACTCCGGCTTGTTCGGCGAATCCGGGAAATGCTGCGTCTCCAGACACAAGCCGCCGGCTGGCCCGTAAGTCCTGCCCTGTTTCCCCACAATCCCACGCAGGTGAATCGCCGAGTACACCTGCATCCCGGGCTCGGTGGTCCGCACCCGCATGACCCGTCCGCTCCCGGGATCGTACAGTTCCCCGGCCTCGACCAGCCTGCCCCGTGCCCAATCGTTGAGCACAAAATTGTGGTCGTACCCCTTCAGCCGTTCCGGCAACTGATCCCACCGTGCTCCAATCGCCATGGGCTGGCGGAAATCCAGCGGCGTCCCCGCCACCGACCGGATCTCACCCGTCGGAATCAACCCCTCATCGGCCGGCGTGTAGTGGTCGGCGTACAGCTTCAGGACGTGGTCCAGCACATCCCCCTCCCCCGCCCCCTTCAGGTTGAAGTAGCTGTGATTCGTCAGGTTGATCACGGTTGGCCGGTCGGTCCGCGCCTCGTAATCGATCCGCAGCGCGTTGTCGTGCGTCAGCGTGTAGGTCACCGCCAGATCCAGGTTCCCCGGATACCCCTCGGCTCCGTCCGGACTCCGATGCGTGAACCGCACCGCCACCCCATCCGGGCTGTCCACCGGCGCCCCCTCCCAGTTCTGTTTGTCCAGCGCCGACCGCCCTCCGTGGATGTGGTTCGGCCCGTTGTTCGCCGCCAGCGTGTACGTCACCCCGTCCAGCGTGAACCGCGCGCCCGCAATCCGGTTCGCGTACCGCCCCGTGGTGTTCCCGAAAAACGGATGCCCCTTCAAGTACGACTCGAGATCCTCGAAACCCAGCACCACATCCGCCAACCGCCCCTGCCGGTCCGGCACGTGCAACTCCGTCAACATCGCCCCGTACCCCGTCACCCGGGCCATCGCCCCCGCCCGGTTCCGCAACGTGAACACCTGCACCGGCGCACCGTCCCGGGTCACCCCAAACTCACGCACATCAATCATCGCCTCTCCTTTCCCGCCCGAACCGGATCCGTGGGACAGGCACCCGGTCCCCGGCATCGCCAGAAACACCGCCAGCACCGCACCCTGCACCATGGTGAACCGTCGGGACATGCCCGCTTTGTAGAACCCCCGCCCGGCCCGGGTCAATCGTTCACCGCCCCGCCCCGCCCCCCTCCTCCCGCCCATCCGCCGCGGCCGAACCCTTCGAGGAACGCGCCGCCAGTCGCTCCTTCACGAGGGCATAGTGGTGCTTGAACGCCATCTTCCATCGCTCGTTCATCAACGCCTCGAACAGCTTGAGGATGGCCTCGCGGCGGACCAAATCCGGGCTCTCCATGGAAATCGACGCCCCCGCCATTTCCGTCGCCATCGCATCATCGTCACCCATCCACTTCCGGTAATACTCCGGCGTCTCCCAGCCATAATCGATCATCGAGACCACCCTTCCCTTGTGGATGACCTGGATAATCGTCTTCCGGCAGTCACATGCCGGATTGGTGCAATGCAGATCGACAAAGGAAAACTCTCCGTCAGGAAGTTGCGGAAAACCCGCAATCTTCACCGTCCGCACCTGGTGCATCGCTCCGATGATCTCGCCCGCCGGTGTGAATTCCATGGGTCTGGATCCTTGATTCCCGCAACGGACTAGCCGCCCCATCCCGTCGCGGCAATCCATATTTTCAGGACGCCCGGCCCCCGGGCGCATCTCAGGTTCCTGGAACTCGCCCAAACCACCCCGTGTGGGGACTCGTACTCAGCCCGAAGGGCGGCACTGTCGCGGTAGGGCCGCCGGTCACCCGGCGCCCCCCGCTCAGATCCCGGCGGGCGGTTGCCCCGCACCGGGCTCTTCAGATCAACTCGCTCTCGCATTCTCCAGATAATGAGACGGGCAGTGTACTGTTGACCTCGTTGTGTCGAAAAGGCCGGGCGTTGTTCTGTTGAAGATCCGCGATCAGGTCATCTCCAGCGGTCGGATGGGATTTCGGGGGGGGGAATCGGGCAGTCGTGCGACGTCAACAACACTATGCCTGACTTTCTATTTGGAGTCCTTGGCCGAAAAGATTAAGCCGGCGCGCCCGACCTTATTGCATGGCTACGGCTTAGGATCCGGGCCGGCCCCTGTCCGCCATCCCCCTCTTCCGGATTCCCGATTCCCCCCACCCAGCACCCTCCTCTACCGTCCTCCCGCCGTGCCCACTCTCACCGAAAAGCTGTCGGCAAGCGCCCACGCCCGCCTGCGCCTCCCAGCCGGCCGCCTGCCCTGCGAGGAACCGGACCGCTTCCGCCGCTTCCTCAAGATCGAAACCCAGCGCCTGCGCATCCTCCATCGCGCCGGCGGCGGAGGTCGCGAAGTCTGCCGCGCCCGCGCCGAAATGATCGATCTCCTCCTCCAACACACCTTCGACGCCTACCGCGCCGCCCTCGCCTCCGACTTCCCCCCCGAACCCCTCGCCGTCGTCGCCCTCGGCGGCTACGGTCGCGCCGAACTCAATCCCCATAGCGACCTCGACATCGCCGTCCTCCACGACCGCCGCACCCACGAGCCCGGTCCGTTCGTCCGTGCGCTCATGGAAAAGTTCGTCCCCTTCCTCTGGACCGTCGGACTCGAATGCCACCCGGTGGTCCGCAACCTCGACGACTGCGTCCGCGAAGCCAACCGCCGCATGGACTCCCGGACCGCCCTCGTCGAGGCCCGTCAGGTCTGGGGCGACCGGCGCCTCTTCGCCCAGATGCGCATCGTCCTCGAGGACCGCTGCCTGAAAGGACGCGAAGAGGCCTACGTCGAGGAACGGCTCAAGGATCAACAGGAACGCCGCGCCAAGTGGGGCCACAGCTACTGCCTCCTCGAACCCAATGTGAAGAGCGGCTGCGGCGGACTCCGCGACTACCAGAACCTCCGTTGGATGGCCGCCGTCCGGTTCCACGTCGCCGACCTCGGCGATCTCGTCGGACGCAAACTCCTCGACCGCGCCACCTGGCGGCAACTCGAACGCTCCTACGACTTCCTCCTCCGCGTCCGCAACGAACTCCACCACCAGCAGTCCCGCAAAAACGATATCCTCACCCGCGCCCTCCAACCCTCCGTCGCCCATCACCTCGGCTACCACGACCGTTCCCTCGCCCGTCGCGTCGAACGGTTCATGGGCGACTACTACCGCGAAGTCCGCCATCTCCACCTCATCACCCGCAACCTCGAACGTCGCCTCGCCCTCCGCAAACCCGGACGCCTCGCCCGCCTCGGCCGCATCATCCAGCGCGCCACCCCCTTCCGTGAACCCGTCTTCGACGGACTCCGTGCCCACGACGGCGAACTCGTCGCCTCATCCTCCCGCATCTTCCGCGACCAACCCCGCCGCCTCATCCGCGCCTTCCTCCACGCCCAGCAACTCGGCCTCCCCTTCCATCCCGATCTCGAGGACGCCATCCGCCGCCACCTCTCCCTCGTCAATCGCGAGTTCCTCGCCGATCCCCGCGTTCACCAGACTTTCCTCGAAATCCTCAATCGGCGCGGGGACGTCGCCCGCATCCTCCGTGCCATGCACGAGACCGGTTTCCTCGCCAAGTACATGCCCGCCTTCCACCGCCTGACCTGCCGCGTTCAACACGAGTTCTACCACCTCTACACCGCCGACGAACACACCCTGGTCTGCCTCGAAGTCCTCGACCGGATCTGGGACGCCCGCGAACAACCCTTCGCCGCCTACACCGAAATGTTCCGCGCCCTGGATCGCCCCTACATTCTCTACCTCGCCCTCCTCCTCCACGACGTCGGCAAGGCTTCCCACACCCGCGATCACGCCGCCGAAAGCACCCGCGTCGCCCTCACCCAAACCCGCCGCCTCCGCCTTCCCGCCCCAGCCTCCGCCACCGTCGCCTTCCTCGTCCGCCATCACCTCCTCATGGCCCGGCTCTCCCAGAAATTCGACCTCGATGACCCCGAGGTCATCCGCGACTTCGCCAGCTCCGTCCAGACCCCGGAACACCTGCACCTTCTCACCCTCCACACCTTCGCCGACTCCATGGCGACCAGCGAGTCCCTCTGGACCCCCTTCAAGGAATCCCTCCTCTGGACCCTCCACCGCCGCGCCGAAGGCGTCCTCGCCGGCGATGACCACTTCCGTGGCGCCGCCCACGAACGCCTCAAATCCCTCCGCGCCGAGGTCCGCCGTCAGCTCCCCCGCACCATCCAGGCCGACGAAATCGAATCCCATTTCTCCCACCTGCCCGAACGCTATTTCCTCGTCCACTCAGCCCGCGAAATCGCCGGCGATATCAGCCTCGCCCATCGGTTCATGTGGAACCAACTCGCCCCGGACGGTCGCGTCCTCGACCCCGTCATCGCCTGGCACGCCGAACCGGACCGCGGTTACTCCGTCCTCAAAATCTGCACCTGGGACCGCCCGCGCCTCTTCAACCGTGTCGCCGGCGCCCTCGCCGCCTCCGCCCTCAACATCCTCGGCGCCCGCATCTTCTCCCGCCCTGACGGCCCGGTCTTCGATACCCTCTTCGTGACCGATCCCCAAACCGCCCGCGTCCCCGCACGCGAGGCACGGGAATGCTTCGACGATCTCCTCACCCGCTCCCTCCGGGGCGAACCCCTGGACTTCCCCCGCCTCATCGCCCAACACCGGAACCACGCCGCCCCGCCCCTCTTCGCCGGCTTCGAACCCATCCCCGCCCGCATCGCCTTCGACAACACCACCGTCCGCGACCGCACGGTCATCGAGATCGAGGGACCCGACCGCATCGGCCTGCTCTTCGACCTCACCGATGCCCTCGCCGACCTCGGCCTCGACATCACCTTCGCCCGAATCAGCACCGAAAAGGGCGCCGCCATCGACACCTTCTATGTCACCGAGGATGAGGGCACCCCCGTGACCCGCGCGGAACGCCGGCGCGACATCGAACACCGCCTCCGCACCACCCTCCAGCAACCCCTCACACCCACGCCAGAATCAGCAGCCCCACCACCACCCGGTACACGCCGAACACGTTGAAGGTGTGGCTCTGCACATACCGCAGCAGCCACTTCACCGCCACAAACGCCGTCACCCCCGACACCACCGATCCCAGCGCGACCAGTCCCCAGTCCAGCGGGTACGGCGGCGGATCCCGCAGCGCGTCCCACGTCTCCTTGGCTCCCGCCGCCAGCAACGTCGGAATCCCCAGCAGAAACGAAAACTCCGCCGCCTGCGGTCGCGCCAGCCCGAACATCAGCGCCACCAGGATCGTCGCCCCAGAACGCGACAATCCCGGAAACACCGCCGCCAGCAACTGCCCCGCCCCCATCGCCAACGCCATCACCCACGTCACCTCCGTGACCGTCGGACGCGACTTCAACCACCATTCCACCGCCAGGAACATCACCCCTCCCACCAGCAGCGCCAACGCCACCGGCGTCACCGTCTCGGGCAGTTCAAATCCCACCTTCTTGATCGCCAACCCTCCCACTCCCGTCAGCCCAAACGCCGCCGCCATCTTGTACACGTAATCCCGCGACTCCGGCCGATGCCACTCCCGCACCAACCCCTCCAGCCGCTTCCAGAACACCAGGATCACCGCCACCACCGCCGCCGGCTGGATGACCACAATAAACAAATCCGACTTCAACATCTCCGACCGGATCGGCAGCCAGTGCCGCACCAGCAGCAGATGTCCCGTCGAGGAGACCGGCAGAAACTCCGTCACCCCCTCCACGATCCCGAGTATGATCACCGCGATCCAATCCGGCATGCGCGCGACTTCGAGGAAATCGCGCCCCGATGACAAGCCCGTTCTGCCCGCCTCCCGGGCCCCAGCACGCCCTTCAGCCGGCCGTCATCCGCTGATCCTTCTTCCTCGACGGATGCTCCTCCTGCCGGCCGTGCACCATCACCGCCGTCCATTCCGCCAGCCGCTGCCCCAGCAGGCGGCACGACGCCTGCACCTCCGCCTCGCGCGGCTCCTTCATCGCCACCGCCCCGTAATGCAGCGTCATCCCCTTCGCCGCATAGTCCGTCACCCCGAACGTCAGGAATCCGAAGTTCATCATCAACGTGAGGATCGCCTGGCACGTCAGTTCCATCCCTCCCCCCCAGGCCCCCGCGCTGCTGAACGCACACGCAATCTTCCCGTCCACCTCCATCCACTGCTCCAGCATCACGTCGTCCCAAAACCGCTTCATCCGCCACGACAGCAACCCCATGTTCGTCGGGCTCCCCACCGCCAGCCCATCGCACCACCGCACATCGTCCGCCGTCGCGTCCTCCACCCGGCGCACCCGCACCTCCGTGTCCGCAATGCGCCGCGCCCCCTCGGCCACCAGTTCCGCCATCTTCGCGGTGTTCCCCGACTTCGAATCGAACAGGACCAGAATGCGGTTCATCGGCCCCATTGGAAGGCCCCCCCGGGCCCCGAGGCAACGGAAACGAGGCCGCAACCGCGTGGAGCGTCGGGTTGAGGACTCGCAGAGCTCGTCCCTCCGATTCGCTGCCTCCTCACCCACAACTCCGGGATGCACCGGATGCGCCGCTTGGCCCCGTTTACCAGCCCTGTTACCCTCCGCCCCGTGATCCGCAACGTGATCTTCGACTGGTCGGGGACCCTCGTGGACGATCTCCCCGCCGTCTGGGAAGCCACCAATCACGTCCTGCGCCAGGCCGGCCGGGAACCCATCTCCCTCGAACGGTTCCGCGACGAATTCACCCTCCCCTTCACCGGGTTCTACCAGACCCATACCCCCGATGTTCCCATGGACCGCCTCGAGGAGTGGTTCCATGCCCGCTTCCGCGAGGTGCAGCACTCCGTCCGCGAACTCCCCCATGCCCGCGCCTTCCTCGAGTTCTGCCGCGCCCGCCAGCTCCGGACCGCCCTCCTCAGCACCATGCACCCCGACCACTTCGCCGTGCAGACCCGCGCCATCGGCTTCGATCGCTACCTCGACCATCCCTACCTCGGCGTCTGGGACAAACGCCGCCAGATCCACGCCCTCCTCGATTCCCATGCCTGGCTCCCCGACGAAACCCTCTTCATCGGGGACATGGAACATGACATCGAAACCGCCCGCCACGGTGGCGTCCGCAGCGTCGCCGTCCTGACCGGCTACACCGCCTCCAACCGCCTGCGCGCCGCCGGACCCGATCTCGTCGTGGAGCACCTCGGCGAACTCCAGGCCATCCTTTCCCGCCATCACCTCGATCTCCCCAACCCCTCCGCCCCCGCCTCCACCGATCCCGCCCGCCGCCGCCCCATCGTCACCGTCGGCGCTGCCATCTTCCGCGACGACGGCCGCGTCCTCATGATCCGCACCCACAAATGGTCCAGCCGCTGGGGCATCCCCGGCGGCAAAGTCGAATTCGGCGAAACCAGCGAAGACGCCCTGCGCCGCGAACTCCGCGAGGAAACCGGCCTCGATGTGGACGCCCCCCGCTTCGTCCTCGTCCAGGACTGCATCCGCTCCCCCGAATTCTACCGGGAGGAACATTTCGTCCTCCTCAATTACCGCTGCCACGCCCCAGGCAACCCCGACGTCCGCCTCAACGATGAAGCCCAGTCATTCCGCTGGGTCACCCCCGCCGAGGCGCTCGCCATGGACCTCAACGAACCCACCCGGATCCTCCTCAACGCCCTCGCCCAACCCGGGCCCCTCGTGCCCCCGCTCCCGCCCGGCTCGTGAATCCGGGCGAATCGCGAATCCGGGAACGGGGGAACGGCGGGCGCATCCCTGGCTTTCGGAACCCGCACCCGCCAACCCTCGTGGAAACTCGTACTCAGCCCGAAGGGCGGTACTCGTACTCGAACCCGCAGGCACACCACTCGCCACTCGCCACTCGCCACTCGCCACTCGCCACTCGCCACTCGCCACTCGCCATTCGCCATTCGCCATTCGCCATTCGCCATTCGCCATTCGCCATTCGCCATTCGCCATCCCATGCCCGACCGCATCCTGATCCACGACCTGGAGGTGCTCTTCCACATCGGCGTTCCCGACACCGAACGCGCCCGTCCCCAGCGCCTGTCCCTCACCCTGGAACTGCACCTCGACCTCTCCGCCGCGGCCGCAGCCGACGACCTCGAACGGACCGTCGATTACCACGCCGTAAGCCTCTGGGTCCGCTCGCTCGGCGAAGGCCGCCAATGGAAACTCATCGAAACGCTGGCCGTCGAAATCGCCGAGGGCGCCCGCACACGATTCGGCGTTCCCTCCGTCACGGTCGAAGTGAAGAAGTTCATCCTGCCCCACGCCCGGCATGTCAGCGTCCGGGTTCAACGACCCGCCGGCCAGGCCCCTTGAAGCCGCCCAGCCCCCCGGTACCCCCATTCTCCCGCGGATCAGGACGATCGCACCCGCGTGAACTCCCCCGACACCCCGATCCCATTCGGCAACTGCTGGTGGACACTCACCGGGTCGATGCTCCATCGGGCCGCCAGCAGGGGAACCTTGTCGATGTTGGTCAGGATCCCCTGCCGCGCCATGGCGCTCCGCGGCGCCGGATCGTCGTAGGTCGGACACCGCATTCGCAGCGACTGCTCGGCCGGCGTGGGAACACCCTCGTTCCAGACCGTGCCGTCCACCCAGGCAAAAGCCCGCACCACCCCGCCCCCGCGCGCCCAGGCCCAGCCGTGGTGCCCAAGACCCCGGTTGAACCCGAAAAACTGGGCCGAACCCAGCTTGATGCTCAGCGCCCGCAGCAAGTGGTACACCTCGTCGATGTCGATGGCCGGGTCCGGAACGCCCGGCCCCGTGATCAACACCCAACCGTTGACCGGTGGCGCCAGGAACAACGCCTGCTGATGGTTCCCGGCCAGGCCGTCCTCGATCGAACAGGGCGTGGCCCGCGACAACCGCAGCGCATTGCGCACCTCGCGCACCGTGGTGGCCCGCACTGCCATCCATCGAGCCGGCACCAGCAACACCCCGTTGTTCCGCCAGGCCACGGAAGCATCCGGCCGCTCCGCCGCCGGTGCCTCAGTCACCGGCATCTCCCCCCGCCGCTGCGCCAGGAAATGCAGCGTGAACAACAGGCAGATCGCCCCCAGCACAATCACCGCCGCCAGAAGCAGAAGAAGCGAGTAGGCCACCGCATCACCCTGAAACCCGACGGGAATCTCCGGTTGCGATTCCCAGGCGGCTTGCGCAAGCAAAGCGAACATGGCTGCGCGGCAGCATCATGTCCCCGCCCGCGCCCTTCAATGGGAAAGAATGGACCGCACCGCTTCCCGGTACCCCTCCTGCAACCGACCGATCCGGGGGTCCGCCGGCCACCGATGCCCATCCCATTCCGACACCGCCACCAGCCCGTGACTGCTCAGGGTCACAAACACCGCCTCCACCTCCCGCCACCCCTCCACCCCCCGCCGCACCTCGGCATGCGGCCATCCCAGGCGACCCAGCAGCCCCAACATCCACCGCCGCGTCACGCCCGCCAGCCCGCCCGACTCCAGCATCGGGGTGCACCACCGCCCCCCCTCGAACCAGAAGACGTTCCCCGCCGCCGTCTCCGCCACCTCGCCGCGATCATTCAACAGCAGCGCCTCATCCGCGCCCTCCGCCTCCGCCTCCGCCCGCGCCAGCACCTGCAACAGCTTGCTCGTTGTCTTCGCACAGACCGTCGGATCGCCGCTCCATAACCGCAGGCTCGCCGTCCGCAGCCGCCACGGACCCGGGAACGGCGCCTCCAGCGGCGCAGCAGGATGGGTCGTGATCACCAGCGTCGGGGGCCCCGCTCCCCGTGGCGAATACCCCCGCACCCCCGGACCCCGCGTGACCTGGATCCGCACCGTCCCATCCCCATGCCCGTTCCGCCGCAGCAGTTCCCCGGCCACCTCCCGCAAGGCCGGCCCCGTTCCCGGCAGCGGGATTCCCAACATCCCCGCCCCCGCCACCAATCGCTCCCAATGGCCCTCCCACAGAAACAGCCGTCCCCCGTACGCCCGCACCGTCTCGAACAACCCGTCCCCATACAGAAAGCCCCGGTCAAACACCGAGACCCGCGCCTCCGCCTCCCGCACAAAACGGTCCTGGAGATACACCGTCATCGCTGCCCGGCCCCATGCGCCGGCCAGGACGGACCGCGAACCACCGGGTCCATCCCTGTCACCTCCCGAAAGGCCCTGGCCTTGATCCGTGTCTCCTCGTACTCCGCCCCCGCATCCGAGTCGGCCACGATCCCCGCCCCGGCGTGATACCAGGCCCGCCCGTTCTCAATCACGCTCGTCCGGATCAGCAGGTTCACCTGGCTCTCCTGGTTGAATCCCAGATACCCGCCACACCCCGTGTACGGCCCCCGTCCCACCGGCTCGAGTTCGTCGATCACCTCCATCGCCCGGATCTTCGGCGCCCCCGTAATGCTCCCCCCGGGAAAGGCATGCTCCAGCGCCGCCAGATGCGTCACCTCAGGACGTAGCCGGCCCTCGACCGTGGACACCAGATGCTGCACCTGCGAAAACCGCTCCAGCCGCAACAAGTCCGGAACTCGAATCGTCCCGTACTCGCACATCCGGCCCAGGTCGTTCCGCAGCAAATCCGTGATCATCACCAGTTCCGCCACCTCCTTCGGACTGGTCTGCAGGTCGAACGTCCACCGCGCGTCAAGATCCGGATCCGCCGCCCGCGGTCGCGTCCCCTTGATCGGCCGCGTCACCACCTGCCGGCCGCTCATCTTCAGAAAGAGTTCGGGCGACACCGACGCCAGCGCGAAATCTCCCGCCTCCAGAAACGCCCCGAACGGCGACGGCGAACGCTCCGCCAGCCGCAGCCAGTGGACCCACCCCTCCTCCCCCAGCGGCGCCCCCCAGCGCTGCGCCAGATTCACCTGGTAAATGTCCCCCGACCGGATGTACCGCCGCGCCCGTTCGACCCGCGACACATACCCCTCCCGGTCCAGGTTCGAAACCGCCACCTCCCCTCCCGGCCATTCCATCCGGCCCGACCCGGATTCCAATACCGGTTCCCCCGCAGGTTCCGAATCGAGATGACGGCGCCATGCCTCGGCCGCCTGGCGTGCACGGACCGGATCCCGGGAACCATCCGGCATCAGGCCCGTCGAGACGATGTACGTCCGGTCCACCCGATGGTCGAAGACCACCAGGCTGTCATAGAATCCAAGCCATGCGTCGGGCAGATCCAGGTCCGCCGCGGCTCCCCGGCGCAGCCGCGGCTCGACGTACACCCGCAAGTCGTACCCCCAGAATCCAAACGCCCCCCCCAGCGGAAACGGCAGGTCGATCTCATCCAGCAGCTCGTAGCGCGCCATGAGTCCCTCGATCATCCGCCAGGGATTCCCGAACATCACGTCCGCCACCCGCCCTTCGCGACCCAACTCCCCCCGCGATCCATACGCCCGAAATGTGAGAAACGGCCGCGCCGCCAGGAACGAGTACCGCGCCTGCGGATACTCGAAGCAGCGGCTCCGCAGCAGCATCCAGTCCCGTTCCCCGCGAAAACGCGCCGCCAGCGACTCGGGCGTGTGCCTCGTGGAATGGGGGATGACCGGATCCATGGTCAGGCAAATCCCTCCGCCATCGCCCGCTGCAACGGCCGGTCCGACCGCCATGGACTCACCACCGCCAGTGCGCTCCGCTCCGGTTGGAACAAATCCCGTGCGACCTCGCGCAGTGCCGTCCCATTGACCCGCGCCAGCTCGGCACGAACCTGGTCGAACGGCATCAGTTGCCCCGTGGTCACCATCTGCTCCCCCAGCCACATCATCCGGTGCTCCGTGTTCTCCAGGCTCAGCTCCATCTGGCCCAGCGCGTAGTCATGCGCCCGGCGCAGTTCCGCCCGGCCCACCTTCTCGACCGTCAACCGCCGCAGCTCCCGCATCACCAGCCGGATCACCGGTTCGATCTTCTCCGCATCCAGTCCTGCCGAAATCACCAGATCCCCCACGTCTTCCCAGAAGCTCGGCGTCGAGTAGATCGAATACACCAGCCCCCGGTCCTCCCGCACAATCTGAAACAGCCGGGAACTCATGTTCTCCCCCAGGATGATGTTCAGCAGCCGGAGCGCATACCGCCGTGGGTCGTGCCTCGAATACGCCCGGAACCCCAGCGCCACCTGGGATTGCTCCGTCTTCTTTGTGAACAGCCGGATGCGCGGACTCGGACAACCGCCGTGGAACGGCTCCCCGCGCGGCCCCGCCTCCGCAGGCCAGTGTCGGGACAACCGCCGCACCGACCGGACGATCGCCTGGTGCTCCAGCGCCCCCGCCGCCGCCACCACCGCCGCGGGCGCGGTGTAATGCCGCCCGAGGAACGTCCGCAACTCCCGTCGCCCAATCCGCGCAATCGATCCAAACGTGCCCGTCAACGGCCGCCCCAGCGCATGGTCCGGCCACATGATCTCATTGAACAACTCCTGCACATGCTGCTGCGGCTGGTCCAGGTACATGGCCACCTCCTCCCGGATCACCTCCCGCTCCCGCCGGATGTCCCCGGGGTCGAACCGGGAATGCAGCAGCATGTCGAACAACACCTCGAGCAGATCCTCGTACCGGTGCCGCAGCGCCTTCGAATAGAAGCAGGTGTGATCCTCGCTCGTGAACGCGTTCAGGTACCCACCGATCCCCTCGACATCCTGCGAAATCCGGTGCGCCGATCGGCGCTCGGTCCCCTTGAACAGCATGTGCTCGATGAAGTGCGCCACCCCGTTCAACCGGTCCGGCTCGTGGCGGCCACCCACCCCGATCCACAACCCCACGCTCACGCTCGCCATGTGCGGCATCGCAGCGGTCACCACCGTCAGCCCGTTCCCCAACCGTGTCACTTCGTGCACCGCCCCAGCGTGGCGAGTTCCCGCCATCTGGCAATCGTCCGGCTAACCGCTTGTCCCGGAATCGGATCCGTTCCAGCCAACCCTCCCATCGCCGCTACCGGAACGCCCGCGGTGCCTTCCGCGGCGTCCCCATCTCCCGCCGGAAATCCAGGAACCAGTCCACCGTTTCATCCACGGAGTCCGTGACATGAAACAACGCGTTGTCCCCCGCGGAGATCATCCCGCTCGTCAACAGCGTGTCGTTGATCCACCGCACCAGCCCCTCCCAGTACCCACGCCCGAACAGCACCAGCGGGAACCGCGGAATCCGCTGGGTCTGCACCAGCGTGATCAGTTCCCCAAACTCATCCAGCGTCCCAAACCCTCCCGGGAAAAACACAAACCCCGTGCTGTACTTCGCCAGACACACCTTTCGCGCGAAGAAATACCGGAAATCCACCTGCACCCCCGCGTACCGGTTGGGAGCCTGTTCCGACGGCAACTCGATGCTCAGCCCCACGCTCAACGCCCGATCCACCTCCGACGCCCCCCGGTTCGCCGCCTCCATGATCCCCGGCCCTCCCCCCGTGATCACCGAAAACCCGTGCTTCGCCAGCTTGTGACCCAGCTCCCGCGCCGACTGGTATCCGCCGTCCGCCTCCGGAGTCCGTGCCGAACCGAAGATCGTGATCCCCGGCGGCACCTGGGACATCTCCTCAAACGAATCCACAAACTCCGACATGATCCGCAGCACCCGCCACGGATCCTCCTCCCAAAATCGGTGGTTCCCGTTCCCATTCATCGCGTGATGCATACTCATCGCCCAATTGGAAATATCGTCACAAGCACCTCATTCCTGTATCCCGTCATCTTCCCCGAGACGACCCCCCTCCCTGCATCGTAGACATTGCACCAGCCCAACACCAGTCCCCACCGTGTAGCCGTGGCGTCCCGGAGTCCTGGAATGAGGTGCGAGCGTCGCGAAGCGTGGCATCCGGGAGCCGAGTTCCACGCGGCCGCAATGGTGGGGTGCTTTGTGGACTCGCGGAGCTAGCTTGATAGTGGGACAGGTATTTTTTGTTGATCTCTTCAATCCCGTCGATCACTCTCATTCCGCCATTCTGTTCAACCACATCCGCCTCCCACTCCTCCCCGGCACCTTTCACGCATCACCCGATGAGAATCCCTCGTATCACGGCCGATCCCTCCCTCCCCGCGACGTACCACTGCATGTCCCGCGTCGCCGGCCGCCTTCCCCTCCTCGACGATTCCGCCAAGCACAAGCTCCTCAACATCCTCCATCA
>JAHCBA010000055.1 GCA_019634625.1 Verrucomicrobiia bacterium | reverse complement strand
TCGTGCATATGCACGATAATTCAGTCCTTTTCGCCGGCCCCGTTCCGTTTCCCGCCCGCACCCGGTGCCAATCTCGCGCCCTTGCCCAATCCGCACGTATCCCCGCCCCGCCCCTCGACTCCACCTCCCACTTACCCCCTCCTCCAAATCCACTCAAACTTCGTGCATATGCACGATGATTCAGTCCTTTTCACCGGCCCCGTTCCGTTTCCCGCCCGCACCCGGTGCCAATCTCGCGCCCTTGCCCAATCCGCACGTATCCCCGCCCCCCGCCTCGTCTCCACCCCCACCTTCCCCCCTCCTCCAAATCCACTCAAACTTCGTGCATATGCACGATGATTCAGTCCTTTTTGCCGGCACCGTTCCACTTCCCGTCCGCCCTCGGAGATCCGTGCGCGACGACTGGGCGCATCTGCGAGTTGTGGTCAAGGAGGCAGCAAATCGGAGGGACGAGCTCCGCGAGTCCTCATCCCAACGCTCGACACCCCTGCGGCCTCGTGGAACTCGGCCCTCCGAAGCCACGCTGACCGGAGTTCGCACCTCTCCCCACAACTCCGGGATACACGGGCGGCGACTTGGGTCCACGGACCACACTTGCCCGCCATGCCGCTGTCCCCTTACGCTCGTGGTCACGCCGCACGGTCCCGCAGGGAACCGTCCGTGCCGCGAACCAGCTCAGGAAGGAAGTCAATCATGCCAATACAATTCGCAAGGGAGATGGGTACGACGGGGCGGGCCATGCTGCACCGCCTGAAACCTGCCTCACACGCCGCCCTCGCCGCTGCCGCTCTGGCCGCTGCCGCCCTCGCCCTGGCACCCACCGCCGCCATGGCGAGCGTCCTCCTGGTGGATTTCGGTTCCACCGAGCACGCCACCGTCCCGGGCGACGCCGGCCAGCCCCTCTACTGGAACAACGTCACCCCAAGCGTCGGGGCGAACGATTTCGGCTGGTTGCCCGACCTGATCCGCACGGACGGCGAGTTCACCACCGTCTCCCTCGAAATGGTGGCCCGCTTCAACGGGGCCAACGAGAACGGCACCCTCGCCTCCGGACTCTACGCCTCGACCGCCACCCGCGATTCCCTGTACGGCAACACCGAGTCGTTCAACGGCCTCGAGGACATCTACCCGTCGTTCAAACTCACCGGCCTCAACCCGGGCGCCACTCACGACCTGACGTTCTATGCCTCCCGCCTCGGGGTGAGTGACAATCGCCAAACCCGTTACACCGTCACCGGCGCCACCGAGGCAACGGTCGAACTGGACGCCGGCAACAACGTCGATCGCACCGTCACCGTCACCGGAATGGCCGCAGACGCCGCGGGCGAAATCGCCATCTCCCTCACGCCCGGCCCCGACAACAACAACGCCAACCATTTCACCTACCTCGGTGTGCTCGATGTCCGGCTGCCCGATGGCGCCAGGCTGCTGCTCGACTTCGGCGGCGGCGGCTGGCCCACCGAATTCGAGGAACCCGCTCCCGAGATCGCCTGGAACAACCTCGACACCCCGATCGGCACTTCGGACACCGGTGAACTGGCCAGCCTGATCACCACCAACGGAACCGTCACCTCCATGGGCCTCCAGATGCTGGCCCGGTTCAACGGGGCCAACCTCAACGGCTCCCTCGATGCCACCGTGTTCCCCGCATCGGCCACCCGCGATTCCCTTTTCGGAAACACCGAAGCCTTCAACGGCCTCGAGAACGTCTTCCCCGCCTTCAAGTTCACCGGCCTCGATCCCGCATTCCACTACAGCTTCACCTTCTACGCCTCCCGCACCGGCGTGGGCGACCGTCGCGAAACCCGCTACACCGTCACCGGCGCCACCTCCGTCACCGCCGATCTCGACGCCTCCAACAACATCGATGCCACGGTCCGGGTGGACGACATCGCCCCGGATGCCTCCGGCGAAATCCGGATCTCCCTCGCGCCCGGACCGGACAACAACAACGCCAATCACTTCACCTACCTCGGAGCCCTGCGCGTCGAGTACACCCCGATCCTCTCCCCGCGTGTGCTCATCGACTTCGGCGCCGCCGGGGCCCCGACCACCTTGGGGACCGACGATCCCTTTCAACAGTGGAACAACGTGTCCGGCGCCATCGGCAGCACCGACACCGGCTCCCTGGCCGGGCTGGTCATGACCGACGGCACGGTCACCCCGTTCGGCCTCCAAATGGTCTCCCGGTTCAATGGCGTCAACGAGAACGGCACCCTGACCCACCCGGACTTTCCGCCCAGCGCCACGCGGGATTCCCTGTTCGGCAATACCGAACCCTTCAGCGGCCTCGAGAACGTCACCCCCATCTTCCAACTCACCGGCCTGGACCCGCAGACCGACTACCACCTGACCTTCTACGCCTCCCGTCTCGGCGTCGGCGACAATCGCGAAACCCGCTACACCGTCACCGGCGCCACCGAGGCGATCGCGGACCTCGACGTCGCCAACAACGAAGACCAGGCCGCCGTCGTCACCGGCCTGCGCCCCAATGCCGCCGGCGCATTCACCATCGCCCTCACCCCCGGCCCCAACAACGACAACGGCAATCACTTCACCTACCTCGGGATCCTCCAGCTCGACTGGACGGCCCGCCCGCCCTCCACGCCTCCGAGCCTGTCGGCCCTGAGCCGCTCCAATACCACCGTCACCTTCGAACTCCACGGCACCCCCGGCGCCACCTACCTCATCCAGCGAAGCGCCACCCTCGGAGCCGCCTGGTCCGACGGCCCCCAGGTCACCCTCGACGGACCGTCGCGTACCGTGGAGATCGAATCGACCGACGCCGCCCAGTTCTTCCAAGCACGGCTCCCGTGATGGCGTCCCTACCGGCGTCCATGCCGACGTCCATGCGGCCGCGCTTCCAGCTTCCGGCCCGCGCCGCCAGCACCCTGGCCGCCATGGTGATCGTCATGGCGCTGGCGCTCGCCCCCGGCGCCAGCGCCACCCAAAACCCGTTCGAAGCCGAAATCCGCGCCTTCGAAAATGCCGACCGGCTCCGGACACCGCCCTCTGATCCGGTCCTCTTCGTGGGCTCGTCCTCATTCCGGATGTGGCACGATCTGGAGGCCGCCTTCCCGGGCTTCAAAGTCCTCAACCGCGGTTTCGGCGGCTCGCAGTTGAGCGATGTGCTCCACTTCTTCGACCGGGTCGTCACACCGTATCATCCGGCCCTGATCGCCCTGTACCAGGGCGACAACGACCTCGCCGGCGGCAAGACCGTCGATCGCGTCTTCGAGGACTGGCTGGCGTTTGTCACCCGCGTCGAGGAGGACCTGCCCGGCACCGGCATCCTCTTCGTCGCGGTCAAGCCCAGCCCCAGCCGGGCCGGCGTCCTCGACGCCCAGCGTGAACTCAACGATCGGGTCCGAACGCACGCGGCGGATCATCCCCACCTCCGGTTCGCGGATGTCTTCCATCCCATGCTCGATGACGCAGGCCAGCCCCGCCCGGAGTTGTTCCTCGCCGACCGGCTGCATCTCAACCCCGACGGTTATGCCCTCTGGGCCTCGATCCTCGCCCCCGAACTCGAAACCTGGGCCCGCGATCATCCCGCCCCCTCGATCCGCCTCCCCACCCGCTCGATCGGCCTCGACTTCGGCCTCCTGGATTCTTCCCCCGGCAGCCCAAACGACCGCCCCGCTCCCGCCTGGAACGTGATCGGCCCGGATCTGGCCGGCACCGATTCCGGCACCCTCCCGGACCTCGTCGCCACCAACGGCGCGGACTCCGGAATCGGTTTCCGAATGGTCGCCCGCTTTGCCGGGGCGGAGGCGAACGGCACGACTTCCGCCTCCCACCTCCCCGCCTCCGTCACCCGGGATGCCCTGGTGGCTGCAACGCCGGAAGGCTCCGCCTTCGAACTCCACGGCCTTGATCCCGGCTCGGAGTATCACCTGACCTTCTACGCCTCCACCCTCGAACCGGCGCCGCCACGCCCGGCCCGCTACTCGGTCGTCGGCGCCAGTTCCGCCTCCGCCGAACTCGATGCCGCCGCCAACATCGACCTCACCGCCACGTTGCGCGGCCTTCGACCGACCCCCGACGGCATCCTTCGCATCGTGGTCCGTTCCATCCCCTCGGACGACGGCCACGAATTGGGGGCCCTGCTGGGCGCCTTGCAGATCTCCTGGGCGCCTGTGCCGGTTCCCGAAATCCTGTTCGACTTCGGAGCCGCCGGGTCGCCCACGCAGTTCGGCACCCAGGATCCAGGCCGGCACTGGAACAACGTCACCGCCTCCCTCGGCGCCCAGGACGGCGGCGTTCTCTCACCCGTGGTCAGCGCCGATGGCGCCGCCACCGAAGTCCGCCTGCAGATCGTCTCCCGATTCAATGGCGCCAACGAGAATGGCACCGGCCAGAGCGGCCTCTTTCCCTCCAGCGCGACCCGGGATTCCCTCTTTGGCAATACCGCGGCGTTCAGCGGCCTGGCCAATGTGTTCCCGCGATTTCGACTCTCCGGGCTGGCCCCCGACCGCCCCTATCACCTGACCTTCTACGCCTCACGCCTCGGCGTCAGCGATCATCGCGAAACCCGCTA
Organism: Verrucomicrobiia bacterium; assembly: GCA_019634625.1. Classification (NCBI taxonomy): domain Bacteria; kingdom Pseudomonadati; phylum Verrucomicrobiota; class Verrucomicrobiia; species Verrucomicrobiia bacterium. Next base: position 28,053 of record JAHCBA010000055.1, on the reverse strand, counting down.
CACCCTCACCGGCGCCGACACCACGGTGACCTTCCTCAATGCCGCCAACAACGTGGCCGAAAGCGCCAGCGTCTCCGGCGTGCGCCCCAACCCCCAGGGCGTCATCGAGGTCGCCCTCTCCCCCGGTCCGGCCAACACCAACCCCAACCAGTTCACCTACCTCGGTGTTCTCCAGGTGACCTGGGACCCTCCCACCCCCGCTCCCGGCATCGTCCTGTCCGCTCCCGAACTGGCCGACGGTCAATTCCACCTGCGGCTCACCGGCAGCCCGGGACGCACCTGCCGCATCGAATACAGCACCAACCTCACCGACTGGTCCGGGATCGCCACCCTCACCCTGCCCTCCCCGGACCCGCACCCGCTCGTGTTCGAGGCCCAGGGGTCCCGGAGCTTCTTCCGCGCCATCGAAGTCGATGCCCCCACGGGAGCCCGCCTCTCAGGCGGGTTCTGAATCGGGCGTCAGCCTATCCCGGCGTTTCCGTTGGCGCTGCAGCGGCCGCCCGCGCCATGCCTCCGCGCACCGCCGCGTCGCCGCCCATGATTCGCCACACCAGCCCGGTCCGCAGATTTTCCGCCATCAGCAGGGTGATCCCCAGATCGATGCCGATGACATCCGGGTTCACCCAACCGGTCCCGGGATGAAACGCATCCACGAACCCGTACCGCCCACGGATGCGATCCCCATACCGCTCCCGCTGGTGCCGCAGGGTCCGCAGACACGCACCCGGCTCGAACGGCAGCGATCCCGCCGCCGCGCACGGCACCACGGTGCCGTCCAGCGGCCCCGAATCCGGCGGCCCTCCCCACCCCACATATCCGCGCTGCGAATCGCTCGACGTCACCCCCCACAGATCTTCCGACCACCAGGGAAACCGGTCCCGCCGGTCCAGGCTCCATGCCACATGCGCCCGCGTGGCCGCCGCCGAGTTGGCAAACCAGTCCACCCCGCCATCCATCCATCCCCGAAAGTCGAACCACGCATGGGAAAACTGGTGGACGAACAACGGCGCCGGGGACCAGACGAACCGCTCCCCGTAATACGTCCGCACCGGCCGCGTCCAGGCCCGCCAGGCCCCAGGCTCCACCGGGTGCGTCGGCGAACCGAGCGCGAGCAGATAGAGCATCATCAATTCACAGTAGTGATCCCACCGGCTCCGGATGAAACCCCGCTCCGGAAACCACCCCATCGAGAAGGTGTCCTCCCCCGCCAGCATCCACGGCCACTCCACCCGCTCGTACAGCCGCGTGGCCAGCCCCCCGATCTCCTCATCGTCGAAATACGCCCGGCAGGCCAGGGCCCCGCACAGCAGAATCGCCGTGTCGATCGACGACAGTTCGCAGTTCCAGACCCGTTCCCCGGTCTCCCAGTCGTGGAAATGGTACAGAAATCCGTGAACCGTCTCCATCGACCCCGCCAGAAACCGCAGCGTCCGCCGCACCTGCTCCCGGATCGCCCCGCCTGACGCCCAACCCCGCGCCTCCGCCACGCATAACGCGGTCAACCCGAACCCCGTCGCCGCAATGCTCGCCACCCGCCGCGCGTCCGCCCCCCCGTCCGCCAGCCGCCGGTCCAGCACCTGCCCGGTCTCCGGATGCGCCGCCTCCACAAAGTAACGGAACGTCTCCCGCGACAGCCTCTCCAGAAACGCGTCGTCCGCGGACGCCAGAACGGACCGAGCCCGTCGTGCCTCGCCACCCGAACGGCAACCGGCCAGACCCCCCAGCATCCCTGCCCCCGCCAGACCGAGGGATCGTCCCAGAAACGCGCGACGCCGCATGCCCATCGGAGTTCAGGGCACCGGCCGCACCGAGCGGACCGCTTGAATGAAGGCCTCGGCGCGCCGGGTCAGTTCAGGCCAGTCCTGGTTCTTCAGGATCTCCCCCGACACCAGCGACGATCCCACCCCCAGCGCACTGCACCCGGCGGCGATGAAGTCGGCCGCATTGCGCAACTCGATCCCGCCGGTGGGCACCAGCCGCAGATGCGGCAGCGGCGCCCGCACCGCCCGCACGAAGGCCGGACCCAGCGTGTCCGCGGGAAACAACTTCACAAAGTCCGCCCCCGACTCGTACGCGAGCTGGCATTCGGTCGGCGAATACGCCCCCAGCATGATCGGCACCTCCACCGCATGGCACAACGGCACCATCGACCCGCGCAACACCGGGCTCACCACAAACTCCGCCCCCGCATCCAGCGCACCACGGCAGGTGATGTTCTGCAACACCGTCCCCACCCCGATCATCGCCCGGGACCCCAGGACCGACCGGACATCCCGGATGGCGTTGAGGGCGTCCGGGGTGGTCGTGGTGATCTCGATGGCCACCACTCCCCCGGCCACCAGCGCCTCCGACAACGGAATCACCAGATCCCGCCGCGGCGCCCGCACCACCGCAATCACCGCCGCATCCGTCAACCTCTGAACCTGTTGCAGTCGCTTGCTCATAACGCACCGCCTCCCGTGCCGGACCTGCCTCCCGCCACCCCGCCGGTCGCGCTTCCGGTCGCGCTTCCGGTTGCGCTTCCGGTTGCGCTTCCGGTTGCGCTTCCGGTTGCGCCGCCGCGCTCCGCCTTCGCGACCGACCCCGTGCGCCGGTAGGCCTCGGCCAGCAGCGTGACCGGATGCACCACCCGCAACGCCATCCCCGCCGCCCGGCACCCGTTGATCAACTGCAGCAGGCATCCCGGATTGGCCGTGGCCACCACCGCCGCACCCGTGGACCGCACGTGCCGGACCTTCCGATCCAGCAATTGCCCCGCCATCTCCGGCTGGGTCAGGTTGTAGATCCCCGCACTGCCGCAGCACCAGTTCGCCTCCGGCAATTCCACCAGGCGCAGCCCCGGAATCGCCCGCAGCACCTGCCTCGGCGGCTGGACCACTTTCTGCCCGTGCGACAGGTGACAGGACTCGTGGTAGGTGACCACCTGCTCAGGCGCATCCCCCGGCGCCGGCGGCGTCACCCCGTGCTCCGCCAGAAACTCGTGAATGTCCTTCACCCGGCCGTCCCAAAGCGCCGCCCGCCGCGCATAGGCCGGGTCGTCCTTCAACAGCGTCCCGTAGTGCTTCAGATGCGAACCGCACCCCCCCGCGTTGGTGATGATCGCGTCGTACCGCTCCGGCGGCAGCGCGTCGATCGAACGCCGCGCCAGTTCCTGCGCCAGCGCCCACTCGCCGTTGTGCGCGTGCAACGAACCGCAGCACGGCTGGTCCGCCGGCGTGTGCACCTCGCAGCCGTTGCGCGCCAGCACCTCCACCGTGTCGGCGTTGACGTCGCTGAAGATCAGGTCCTGCGCGCACCCCGTCAGCACCGCCACCCGGAATCGCCGCGGCCCCACCGCCGGTGTCACCCGCGCAATGCGCTCGTTCGAGAATTCCGGCTGCACCGGCGGCGTCATCGCCTCGAGTTCCCGCAGGCGCCGCGGCAGCAGCCTCAGGATCCCGCTGCCCCGCACCAGCCGCTGCAACCCCAGCTCCTGGTACAGCCGCATCACCCGGCCCAGCGCGGTCAGCCGCCGGTGATCCATGAACAACCACTTCACCGTGAAGGCCCGGATGAAGCCGCGCCGCACCGATCGCAGCAATCCCCGCGACTCGACCTCCGCCCGCGCATGCTCGAACAGCTCGGCGTAGTTCACCCCCGCCGGACACGCGGTCATGCACGCCAGACAGCCCAGGCAGAAGTACATCTCCTCGGCAAACGCCTTCGTCGGCTCCAGCCGGTCGTCCGCAATCGCCCGCATCAGCGCAATCCGGCCGCGCGGACTGTTCCGCTCCAGCTTCGTGGCGTCGTAGGTCGGACACGTGGGCAGGCACATCCCGCAGTGCATGCACTGCTGCACCACCGAGTAGTCGAGTCCCTTCAGATGGGATGGGTTCGAGCCGCCGCCGGCAACCGCGTTCATGCCTCGAAAATCGTGGAGTTCATTCGGGGTCCGGGCCGGGATCGTCCGGTGAACCGAACAAACGCGCCAGCCGGTATAGCACCCATCCGATCGCCCCCAGCACCACGACCGCCAGCAGCACGCCACTCAAGGTGTCCCGCCTCCGGCTGTCGGGCAGACTCCACGCCGCCACCGCAAACGCCAGCACGGTCACCCCGCCCAGAACGGCAAACCCGAGGATCACCCGACGCCGCAGCACCGGCGACGGAACCTCTCCCGGCGGCGTCCGGGCAAGCCGCCAAAGCCCACGCCCCAGCCACCAGCCCGCACCGGCCCCCGCCATGCCACACAGCCCGCTCACCAGGTCGAACTCGATGCGAAGCGCCGGATTGATCTGTCGAAGCGCTCCCAGGATGGTCGCAAGCGTCCCAACTCCCGCCGCCGCGCAGGCCGGCGCGATGACCGCCCAAAGATCGGGGCCGGATGGGGGTTCGGGTACGTCGCCCATGGCTCCGGTTCACGCGGCCGCTCCCCCGGCGACACCCGCCGGCCTCGCTCCCGCGTCCTCGAACATCTTGCCCGGATTCAGGATGCCCTTCGGATCCAGCGCACGCCTCAGTTCGCGCATCACCCGCATCGAGGCATCCCCCACAAACGCCGGCAGAAACTCCTTCTTCGCCAAACCGATCCCGTGCTCCCCGGTGATCGTGCCCCCCAGTCGCACCGCCTCGTCGAAGATCTCCCGGAAGGCCCGGTGCACCCGCTCCATCTCGGCGTGGTTCCGCTCGTCGGTCAGAAACGTCGGATGCAGGTTCCCGTCCCCCATGTGCCCGAAGGTCCCGATCCGCAGCTCGTACCTGCGCGCCACCTCGTCCACGAACCGGATCATCCGCGCCAGCTCGCTCCGCGGCACCGTGGCGTCCTCCAGAATCGTCGTCGGCGCCACCCGCGCCAGCGCCGAAAAGGCCGAACGGCGCGCCGACGCCAGCCGCGCCGCCTCCGCCTCGTCCCGCGCCACCCGCACCTCAATCGCCCCGTTCTGCCGCGACAACGCTTCCATCCGCTCCGCCTCCTCCGCCACCGCCGCCGGATGTCCGTCGCTCTCCATCAACAGCAGGGCCTCGCAATCCAGCAGCAACCCCACCTTCGCGTATTCCTCCACGCACCGGATCGTCGTCCGGTCGAGGAACTCCAGCGTGCACGGAATGATCCGCGCCGCGATGATGTCCGACACCGTCTGCGCCGCCCGGTCCATCCGGTCGAACGTGGCCACCAGCGTCTTCTTCGCGGCCGGTTGCGGAAGCAGCCGCAGCAGCACCCGCGTGATCACCCCCAGCGTCCCTTCCGACCCGATGAACAGGTCCCGCAGCGAATACCCCGCCACATCCTTCACGCACTTGTTCCCCGTCCACAGCACCTCCCCGTCCGGCAGCACCACCTCCAGACCCATCACGTAATTCCGCGTGATGCCGTACTTGAGGCCGCGCAACCCCCCGGAGTTCTCGGCCACGTTGCCGCCAATCGTCGAAATCTTCATCGACCCGGGGTCGGGCGGATAAAACAACCCCGCCTTCGCCGCCGCCTCCGCAATCGTCACCGTCGTCGCCCCCGCCTCCGCCATCAGCGTCAGGTTCGCCGCGTCCACCTCCAGGACTCGGTCCATCTTCACCAGGCACAGCACCACCGCCCCGGGTGTCGGCACGCTCCCCCCGCTCAGCCCCGTCCCCGAACCCCGCGTCACCACCGGCGTCCCCGTCGCGTTCGCCCACTGCAACACCCCCACCACCTCGTCCCGGCTCCGTGCCATCACCACCGCCCCCGGCATCCCCTGCAACGCCGCCGTCCCGTCGAACGAGTAGGGAATCAGATCCTCCCGCGAGGTCAGCACGTGGTCCGCCCCAACGATGGCGGCGAGCGGTTCGAAGCGACGGGATTCTTCTGGCATGGCGACCGGGCGTCCAGCATGGGAACCCGACCCGCACAGGGTCAAGCGCTGCCGGGACATCCAGGTGCTCCCGGTGCATCCCCAAGTTGTCGGTACCGAGCCAGCGAATCGGAGGGACGAGCTCCGCGAGTCCTCAACCCAACGCTCCACACCATAGCGGCCTCGTGGAACTCGGCCCTCCGAAGCGCCATTTGGCGGAGTATGCACCTCTGCCCACAACTCCGGGATGCACTGGGTGCCCCCGGGGCACATCTCCGGTTCCTGGAACTCGCCCAAGCCATCCCTCGTGGGGACTCGCACTCAGCCCGAAGGGCGGTACTCGTACTCGTCCACGAACCCGCAGGCACACCCTTTCGATCGCCGCCTTGGCGCCGGCCCGATGGGTTCGATCCTGCCCGAACCTCCCATTCCGCACGGGCACTGGATTTCAGGCTTCAGGCCTCAGGCCTCAGGCTTCAGGCCTCAGGCTTCAGGCTTCAGGCTTCAGGCTTCAGGCTTCAGGCTTCAGGCTTCAGGCTTCAGGCTTCAGGCTTCAGGCTTCAGGCTTCAGGCTTCAGGCTTCAGGCTTCAGGCTTCAGGCTTCAGGTCTCAGGTCTCAGGTCTCAGGTCTCAGGTCTCAGGTTTCAGGCCTCAGACCTCCCATCCCCCCCACACCCCCGCTTGACCCGCCCCCTCCCGATCGCCTATCCGAACGCCGTGATTTCCCCCACCCCCGGGTGCCGGCCGCACCTTCTCCGCCTCATCGCCTGCCTGTTCCCCGCCGCCTTTGTCACCCTCGCGCCGGCCGCCGAAACCCCGACCCTCGTCCACCACGAATCCGTTCTCACCCGGGACGGCATCCCCCTCGCGACCACTGTCCACCTGCCCGACGAATCTTCCCCCGACCACCCTGCCCCCTTTCCAACCATCCTGATCCGCACGCCCTACAACAAGGACGCCGTCGCCGGATTCGCCCGCGATGGCACCCGCCGCGGTTACGCCGTGGTCGCCCAGGATACCCGTGGCCGCTTCGCGTCCCAGGGCGACAACCTCCCCTTCCACCTCGACGGCCCCGACGGCGAAGACACCGTCCGCTGGATCACCCAGCAACCCTGGAGCAACGGTCTGATCGGCACCTGGGGCGGTTCGGCCGCCGCCATCACCCAGTTCCAGCTCGCCGCCACCGGCACGCGCGCCGTCACCGCCCAGTTCCTCGTCGTCGGCGCTCCCAACCTCTACGACGTCGTCTATACCGGCGGCATCTTCCGCAAATCCCTCATCGAGGACTGGCTCCGCGCCACCCAGTTTGCCACCAACGCGCTCTCCATCTGGGTTGGTCACCCCGTGTACAACACCTACTGGCGCCAGCGCGACGCCTCCCGCTACTACGGCCGCATGCGCGCCGCAGCCGTTCATGTCGGGGGCTGGTGGGACATCTTCGCCCAACCGACCCTCGACGCATTCGTCGGGTACCAGAACCACGGACGCCCCGGCGCCCGCGGCCGGCAGCAGCTCCTCATGGGCCCCTGGACCCACGGCGTCCTCCAGGCCAGGGCTGGTGAACTTGCCTTCCCCGGCGGCGATCGCCCCCCCGGCGACCTCCACGACGCCTGGCGCTGGTTCGACCGCATCCTCAAGGGCCTCGACAACGGCGCCGACCGCGATCCCGCCGTCCTCTACTACACCCTCGGCGACGTCACCGATCCCTCCGCCCCCGGCAATGTCTGGCGCACTGCGGATACCTGGCCACCCCTGCCCTTTCACGCCACCCGCCTCTTCCTCCATGGCGACCGCACCCTCTCCTTCCAGACCCCCTCCGCCTCCCCGCCGCTGCGCTTCACCGCCGACCCCGGGAACCCCGTCCCCACCCTGGGCGGCATCCAGCTCACCCTTCCCGCCGGCCCCCGCGACCAGCGCCCCATCGAGTCCCGGGATGATGTCCTGGTCTTCTCCTCGGAACCCCTCCAGGAACCCCTCGAAATCACCGGTCCCGTCCGCGCCCGTCTCTGGATCGCCAGCGACGGACCCGACACCGACTTCTTCGTCCGCCTCTGCGACGTCTATCCCGACGACCGCTCCTTCAACCTCTGCGAAGGGATGCTCCGCGCCCGCTTCCGCCAGGGACTCGACCAGACCCAGCCCCTCGTTCCCAACCGCGTCACCCGCCTTGACATCGACCTCTGGTCCACCAGCGTCGTCTTCAACCGCGGACACCGCCTGCGCGTCCACGTCACCTCCTCCAGCGCCCCAGGGTTCGATCCCAATCCCAACACCGGCGCCCCGTTCCGCGCCGACACCCGGACCCGCATCGCCACCAACTCCGTCTGGGCCGATCCCAAGCGCCCCTCCCACCTCATACTCCCCCTCGTCCGCCCCCGCTGACCCCGCCGTCCTTCCCTCTCACCGCTCCCCCCTCGGGGGCGCCGGACGTCGCCTCATCCCGCGCGCCTGCACCGCCAATCCCAGCACCAGCAGACCCAGGAACACCGCCACTGGCCAGGGCGGTTCCACCGGAATCTGCTCCGTGATCACCGCCGCCCCGGTCAGCGACGAAATCGCGATCAACGCCCAGTCGAACAGCACCATCAGCAGAAACGACCCCACCGCACCCCCGACCACAAACGCCACCCACGGAGGCGCCTCGTCCCACCGATAGTGAAGCACCAGCGCATGGGCGAGATATCCTCCCGCCAGGAATCCCGCCACCGCCACGGCCACCTTCTGCGCCAGCAACGCCAGCAGCGCCCCCAGCAACCCCGCCCCCAGCACTGCGGCCAGCCATCCCCAGCCCGCTGATTCGCCCAGCAACTCCGTCGCCAGCCGGGCCCCAAGAATGAAACCCGTCCCCACCACGAACACCCAGAACAGCCGGCGCCCCAACACCAGCATCGCTCCCCCCAACACCAGCGAAATCGGCATCATGCGGGCCGCACCCTACCGTCCCCCTCCCCGCCTGCCAATCGCCCCATCCTTGGAGTGCGGTGCTCCGCACCGCTTTGGATCCAGGCCCCAGAAACCCACCCAAACCTACCCCCTGCCACAGGGTCCATTCCAGGTCTGCACCACAACCCTGAGCCGCCCCTCGTTCCCCCGCGAAAACCCGCACACGCCTCTTGGAGTGCGGTGCTCCGCACCGCTTTGGATCCAGGCCCCCAGAAACCCACCCGAACCTACCCCCGCCTCCGTCATCACCCATCCCCCCGACCCAAAGCGGCGGGGACCGCCGCACTCCACATCCCGAACATCGTCCCTGCACCCATGGGGCCGTCAGGCTCGAATGGAAACGTCGGCCCGCGGCGGTTCATGATCCCGAATGTGCCGGCTGATCAGTCGATTCCGGACGCAGAACCCCGCTCCCGGTGCCGCCGGATCGCCTCCGCCTTCGACCGCACCTGCAGCTTCTCGTAGATGTGATGCAGATGCGTCCGCACCGTGTGCACGCTCAACCCGAGGTCCATCGCGATCTCCTTGTAGCGCCTCCCCGCGCTCAACCGCTCCAGGACCTCGCGCTCCCGCATGGACAGTTTCTCCGCCTCGCTCCTCCCATCGTCCGGTCGTTCCGCCGAGAAAGCGGCCACGACCTTGCGCGCAATGGAACTCGACATGGGCGCCCCACCGGCATCGAGATCCCGGATGGCCTCGATGAGCGCCTCGGGGCGTGTCTTCTTCACGAGATACCCCGTGGCCCCGGCCTTCAACGCCTCGTACACTAGGGCGTGATCCTCGAAGACGCTCACCATCATGAACTCCGTGTCGGGCATCGCCGGCTTCAAACGCCGGACACACTCGACACCGCTCATCCCGGGAAGATGAATGTCCATCAGCACCACCCGCGGCCGCACCGCAGGCATCGACGCCACCGCTTCCTCGCCCGATCCCCAGTCGCCCACCAGTTCGATGCCGGGCGCCGCCATCAGCACTTCCCGCAACGCCTGCCGCAGCTCGGGCACATCCTCGACGAGACTCACTCGAATGGTTCGATCCACGGGATTCATCGCAGGGATGGACGCGGCGGCCAGGGCACTTCCAGGCAGACCCGGGTACCTGCCCCGCCGGAATCGACGCGCAACTCGCCCCCGTGGCGGCTGAGACGCTCCCGCATGTTGCGCAGCCCGTTGCCACGTCCGTTGCCAGCCCCGGGCTTCAAACCCACTCCGTCATCGCCCAGCTCGATCTGCAGCCGCCCGCCCTGCAGACGCACCGCCAGGTGAACGCGGCTGGCCCGGGCATGCTTGACGACATTGTGCACGGCCTCCCTCAGGGACAGCGCCAGATCCTCCCGAAGCGGGTGATGAACCGGCACGTCGGGCAGCACTGATGGCACCTCGAAATGGCATTCAATGTCCGCCGGCTCCAAGACCTTGCCCACCGTCTCCATCAGGTAATCCACCAGCGGGCCCAGGGCGTCGTTGCTCGGCCGCGTCAGCCACACAATCTCCGCCAGGTGATCCACCAACTCCCCGGCGGTGGCTTCCAGGGTCGCCAGTTGGGCCGAAACCCCGTTCTCACCCTCGCTCAGCACGCGCCTCAACTGCCCGCTCCGCAGCGCCAGCCCCGTCAATTGCCCCCCCATCCGGTCATGCAAATCCTGCGCGATCCGCAGTCGTTCCCGCTGCACCAACTCATTCGCCCGCCGTCGCCACCACCACACCGCAAAGGCCAGCCCAACCGGCACCGCCCCCAGCGGCATCAGGCCCCACACGGAAAAGCCCGCTCTCCCGCCCAAGGCCGCCGCCCCCGTCGCCAACGTCGCCGCCAATGCCTCCCCGGACGACCCGTCAGCCGGTGCCGTCGCGCGGACAGGAAACACGTCCGGGCCGCCCCAGATCACCGTCACCATGCCGTGCCCGGCATTCGGCGCAGTCGGACGGTGAAACGGTCCTGACACCGCCAGGTCGGCGAAACCGTCGCCATTGAAGTCCGCCCCCGCCAGACGCCACCCGAACCGCTGTCCCGCCTCCCAGCCCGCATACTGATTTCGTTCGGTCGCGAGTCCGCCCGGCCCCACGGTAAACACCCGCACCCGACCCTGGGTCGCCAGTTGCTCCTCTCCCCGGGGCATGCCCATCGCCACTTCCATCGCCCCGTCACCATCCATGTCTCCAATCACCGATACAATCCCGCCAAACCAGTCTTCGTGCGATTCCCCTTCAATCCGCCACATCTCCTCCGGCGCCCGTCCCACCGCCACGTCGTACCCGTACACCGCCCCCGGCCACTCGACGTCCCTTCGAGCCCGCGCCCGCCGCCCCGGGGCTCCCACGCAGAATCCCGGATGACGATCCCCCTTCCGCTCCCCCATCGCCTGAACTCTTGCCCCAAACCACATCCCATCCCGTGCCCCCGACAGCGTCCATCGAGCCTCCGGCTCCAGCCCCGACGGACTCCCGAAGTAGGCGCGTACCTGCCCCCGTTCCGTCCCGTTCTCCCCATGCCCCGGCACCCCGACCAGAACATCGTCGAATCCGTCCCCGTTCAGATCCCCCACCCCTGCCAGTCCCAATCCCAGCCGTTCGCCAGGCCCGCTTCCATGGATGGCCCAGTCCGGATGGTCCCCCAGCCCGTCCGGCGATCCGTAATACACCACCACCATCCCCGCCTCCCCTCCCGTCGCCGCCACCCCGAAGCCAACATCGCCGTATCCATCCCCGTTGACATCGCCAACGGAAACGGCACACCCCATGCCCCGAATGATCGGAAGCCGGCTCCCAAGCGCCCACACGGGTTCGCGTCGCCACCCGCCCGGCTCCCCGGCAAACAGCAGCCATCCTCCGAAAAACCCATACCGGACCAGCGGACGCGTGAAGGCAACCACCAGGTCGTCCCACCCGTCCCCGTTCACGTCCCCGACCACCACCACGTCATCTCCGAAGTACGTGTCCGGCAGCGCCCCCGGCAGGCCGAACGTCATCGACCACACACCACCCGCGTCCTCCGCCCGGAACCCAAACACCCCGCCGCTCCGCGCCCCCTGCAACCCTACCGCCCGCGCCCCCACCACCAGCCACGGACGGGAATCGCCCGCCCCGCCCTCCATGACCGCCAGACCACTGCCAAACGAGGCCACCTCGCCGCTCCACACAATCGCCGACCCCACCCCGTACTCGCCCATCTCGAACCGCGGCTCCCACACCCGGTCCGGTGCATGCCAATCCAGACGCAGCCGCTCGACCGGCAAGGACACCGGCGCCGCCCCGTCGGCGGCCATGCCCCACCAGCAGCTCCCGGCCAGCGCCATCGTCCACCCACGCACGCCTGCGATCCTGCCGCGGCGCCGCGCTTCCACACAATCCCCAAGCCAGCGCGCCCGACCTTGCTGAATGGCTACGGCTGGGTCTCCCCCATCTCCCCCGCCCGATACCGGATCACCCGCACCGGTTCCAACGTCACCAACCCGCCCTGCATCATCTCGTCCAGGGCCGGCAGGAACCCGGCGATTTTCTCCTCCGTGTCCACGATCTCGATGACCATGGGCAGATCCATCGACAGCCTCAGGATCTTCGCCGTGTGCAGCCGGCTCGACTTCCCGAAACCCATCGGGCCCCGCAACACCGTCGCCCCCGCCAGATGCCGCTCACGGGCCGCGAGCACGATCGCCTCGTACAGCGGCTGTCCCTTCCACCGGTCGCTTTCCCCGAGGAAAATCCTCAACACCTGCGCGTCGCTCGGAATCTCCATGGTCGTCAGGATCGCCAACCCGCCCACGGCGCCGTCACCGCCATCTGTCCCAGAACCACCGCCGCCAGACACAGCACCACCGACAATCCGGCATTGGCTCCGGCCCGCAGCCATTGCCCATCCTCGATCAGGGCCAGCGTCTGCAGACTGAACGACGAAAACGTCGTGTACCCCCCGCATACCCCGAGCATCAGAAACTGCCGCACCCCCACCGGCATCAGCCCGCGCCCGTCCGGCCCCGTCCATCCCGCCAGGCACCCAATCACAAAACTTCCCGTCACGTTCACCACCAGCGTGCCCCATGGAAACGTCTCCCCAAACTGCCGCGCCACCCACCCCGACAATCCCCATCGCGCCAGACTCCCCAACCCGCCGCCAAGGAACACCCAGATCGCGCCGGTCATGCGACCTCCAGCCATCGTCCCAACCGCGCGTTCATGGTTCAATCCCTCCTGTCCTTCACCACCCGCCGTCGCAACCCAGTGTTCACTGGCGCTCCCATCGCAACCGGAACACACAGTCCGCCGCCTCGATCGGCAGCCGCACCACATGCCGCCCGTTCCGAACCTCCGCCTCCACCCCGGCCGGCGCCCATGCCTCCGCACCCCCCAACGCGCTCGCCGTCTCCAGCACGAATCCCGGATTGGGCGCCGTCCACGACACCTCCACCCCGCCTTCCACCCGCGCCGCCTCGATCAGCGGTTCATGCACCACCTTCAACACAAACCCGTCCGTCCGTCCCCCGCCAAACGTCGCCTGCGCCACATTGGTGCTGCTCACCGGAAACAGCGGCGACAATACCCGGCCCGTGACATAGGTGTTCCCCGCCGCGTCCGCCGCCACGCCGTAGGCCACCTCCTCGCCCGGCGCCCCGTAATAGGTCGTCAGCAACGTCCCGTCCGGATCGATCCACGCCAGAACCAGGTCGGCCGCCCCCCGGTTGGTGGACTGAAGCGATCCCTCCCCGACCCCGGGCAACGTACCCGACGCGCTCTCTCCCACCACATGGGCCCGCCCCCGCCCATCCACCGCCACATCCCACAGCGCATCCACGGCCCCACCCCCGAAGTACGTGCTCGAAACCAGCGTCCCCGCCTCCGTGAACCGCGCCACAAACCCGTCGATGAACCCCGCGTTCGTGCTCTGCAACGATCCCAACGTCGGGAAGTTCGTCGAACCCGTCTCCCCCACCACCCACAACTCCCCCGTCGGCCCCATCCGCCCCCGGTATGCGTAGTCGTTCTCTCCACCGCCAAAATACGTCGCGTATTCCCATGCCTCCGCACCCCCGGCAAGCCGGTAGCCCGCCACAAACCCGTCCGCCTGCCCCCCCGGTTCCGACTGCCATGCCCGTCGCACCGGGAAATTCGTGGACGCCGTGATCCCCACCACATGCGCCATCCCGCCCCAAACCGCCACTCCCTCCGCCGAATCGCGCCCGCTCCCCCCAAGATAACCGCCCCCGAGCACCTCCGTCCCCGCCCCATCCAGCACCACCAGAAACGCATCCGTCCCCCCACCCGCCCCCGCCTGCAACGTCGTCCCCGGCAACGGCAGGTTCGTGGACGTTGTGCTTCCCACCGCCACCACCCGCCCATCCTCCAACACCTCCAGATCGATCACCTGGTCCTCCCCGTCCCCCCCAAACAACGTGGACGACACAATCCCCGATCCGTCCGCCGTCAGCCGCGTCACAAACCCCGACAGCGGCAGCCGGCCCGTGAACCGGTTGGTCAACCCCGGCACCGCCGACATCACCGCCCCGGCCGTGACCGGGAAATTGGTCGAGGACGTGAACCCTCCGATCACCGGTTCGCCCCCCGCCCCAATCGCCAGCGTGAAGGCCCCGTCCAGATCGGATCCCCCCAGATACGTGAACCACTCCACCGCCGTGCCGTCGGCATTCAGCCGCGCCACGAACGCATCCCCCCCAATCCCCGCTTGTCCCCCCAGAAAGACCGGGGACCACGTGTTCGTCGAGAGGATCCGCAGGTTCGACAGCGACGCCGATTCCGTTTCGCCGGCCACCCACACCGACCCATCCCCGTCCACCGCAATGTCCCAGCACTGGTCCACTCCGGACCCACCCAGGAACGTCGCGTAACTCAGAATCGGATCGATCACCAGGGTCCGGTCCCGGTCGTAGTCCCCCAACTCAAATCCAATCGCCCCGTCCTCCTCGATCCGGTACCCCACCCGCACGCTCTCGCGTCCCAGCGGCCCATCCTGAAACGCCACCGGCGCCCGCTGATGCACCATCCCCACCCCCGTCTCGATCCGCAGGCCCCCGTCCTCCCCCAATGTCACCCCGCTCACGCCATCGAAACGCAGTCGCGCCTGCCCGGGATCCGAACCGGGCCCCACCACGAAGTCATACTCCAGCTCGCGCCCATGCCCGTGGAACACCACGTCGATCCCCGGGTACACCTCCGTGTACCGGACCCGACCATACCGGCCCCCGCCCGTCTGCCAGCCGCTCGGATCCTCCCCCCTCAGTCGATGCACCCGTCCCGCCATCGGACCCTCCGGAATCCCCTCCCCCTCGGTCTCCGCCCCCTCGAACCGCAATCGCACCAGGTGAAGCGCCCGCTCCCCTCCCGTCACCCGCTCCCGCCGCCCCGCCCGCTGCCCCGCCTCGTCCGATGTTCCAGACGCCATCCCGCTCCCGCCAGACAACGCCAGCAGCGCCCCGCCGCCCGTCACGTACACCGTGTATCCATCCCCCCTCGCGATGTATCCCGCATCCCCGGGCGCCCGCTCGTCGGCCGGCTCGAAGGCCAGCGGCAGCGACCATCGCTGTGGCACCCCCGACCCCGCAACCGGCAGCGGCGCACGCTCTCCCACGCGGACCGACGCCGACAACAGCGGCATGGAAAGCGACACCTCCGGAATCCGCATCGCCCCGACGGTCGTCCCCCATCCCCCACCGCCGGCCACGAAGGCCATGCCGAGCGCCATGCCCAACGCCGCGCACACCCCTCGCCCATGCGTGCCACCGGTCCAGCCGTCCCGCGGAAAAATCATAGGTGTTTCACCCCCTCAAGGAGGTCCCCGAGTCTGCTGACACCCTTTCCGGAGTGTCAAAGACTTTGCCCTCCGGCGCACCACCCGCCGTGCATCCCGGAGTTGTGGGGAGAGGCGCCCACTTCGCCAGGCGTCGCTCCGGAGGGCCGAGTTCCACGAGGCCGCACCGGTGTGGAGCTTTGGCTTGAGGACTCGCAGGGCTCGTCCCTCCGATTCCCTGCCTCCTCACCCACCACTCCGGGATGCACCCCACCACCCGGGGCGCATCGGCGAGTTGTCGGAAGGCGCAACGAGATCGCGGTCAACATCAGGATGCCAGCCGTATTCAGGATGCCAGCCGTATTACAATCACCCGTTCGGTGTCCCGGCTTTATTGGGGCTGTAGAGGTCAAATTCATTATGCCAGCCTTATTAAAATTACAGATCAACAGTACAGTGCCTGGCTTGTTCTTTCCGAACCGCTCCGGCCCGCCGTCCCTCGTCTCGTTGGTGTCCCGGCCTCACCCGGTCACACCCTTGCACCCATCCCCCTTCGTCCATCCTCAAGCCAATTCGTTCGCCAGGGAATCGGGGCCCCGTCCCCACCCTTCGCCCCAAAAACGAAGCGACCGGACCCCAAAAGGTCCGGTCGCTGCGAAGTTCTGATCAGCAGACCTCCGCCCGGGCGGACGCGGATTGCGCCCACCCGACGGGAAGCGCTGAGATGCTATTGCGACACCCGATAGTAGGCCGCTGCACCGCTGCTGAGCACTGCGTGTGGGCTCGATGCACCCGCCACCGGGGTCCACGGACCGGTCACGGCTGGCGCCGTCTCCAGGGTACCGCCTCCCTCCCAGGCCAGGGTGACGCCCGTCGCGGTGCGGGATACGATGAGCGTCGCGGGATCCGATCCGGGCGCGCTGCCACCCTCCTTGCCAGCCCTGAAGTGCGCCGCGACGCGATCCGCAGGAATGGCCTTGTCGAAGATGGCCACTTCATCGATCTCGCCGGTGAAGTGATTGCCCGACCCGTCGAAGACACCCCCGCCACCGATGCGCACGGAGAAGTCGGAACTCCCGTAGTTGGCCGATGATTGCGTGATCTGGTTGATGAACACGCCGTTGAAGTAGTTCTTGATGCTGGTGCCGTCCGCGATGGTCGCCACGTGATGCCACGTGTTGTCCGGGAAGGTGTAGGTCGTGTCGAGCGACCCGCCGCCCGGCGTCCAGATCTGGATGGTATTCGGATTGATAAACCCGTACTCGACGGCGTCGTTCTGGCCGACAATTCCGATGCGGTTGCCGAAGGTCGTGGGGTCCGAGACCCGGTTGGCCGGCTTCACCCAGTACTCCAGCGTGAAGGCTCCCAGGTTGTTGAGCAGCTGCAACTGCGCATCCAGCCACAGCAGGTCATCCTGCCCGGTGAACCGGGCCGACCGGTTGCTCGCCGCAAAACCGAAGAACTCGCTCGGCCGCGGTCCCTCGCCAAAACTCACGTCGGTCGGCGAGGAATCGTCCGGGCCGAAGCCCGTCATCCACAGCCCGTCCGCCGCCGAACCCGCCGTGCCCAGATTCACCGTCCTCTGGCCGGTCCCTTCCTCGAACCGATAATAGAGGATCGGCCCGTCCGCGAGAATCACGTCGGCATACGACACCACATTCGCGCGGAAGTTCGCCGTCGTTCCCGCCGCCATCGTGTTCCCGTACGGGTCCCGCACCCCGCCCGCGGTCAGCGTGTAGTCTGCCCCGACTGTCAGGGCACTGGTGCTCAACAGCACGGAACTGCCCGACGCCGTGGCCGCCGAAATGGTCACGCCGCCCGAGATCGAGTAGTTCCCTGCCATCCCAGCCGTCGCGACGTCGATCGGCTCATCAAAGGTCACGATCAACGTCGAGACCGAGGTGGCCTGAACCCGGCTGATCCTCGGCGCAAACGTGTCGGCCACATAGGTCACCACCGCTTCTCCGCTGGTCACGGATTCGCCACTCGGGGCGCTGACCACGGCCGTGTAGGTGCCGCTGTCGGCGGCCGAGGCCGAGGCGATGCTGTAGCTGAGGCCGGTGGCGCCCGGAATCGCCGTCCCGTTCCGGTGCCACTGCACCAGCACCGGGAAGTTGTAGGCCGTCGGAGTGACCGACGCCGCGATGCTCAGCACCGCGCTCCGGCCCTGCAGCAACTGGGGAATGCCCTGCGGCTGGCCGGTGATCTGCGGCGTGCCCAGACTGGGCTTGGCATTCACCCCCACCATCGACCCGCCCAGCGGCACCAGCGAACCCGCCGGCGTGGTGTCGCCCTCCCGTCGCACCGCCACCTGCAGGAAATCTCCGCCGCCCCCTTCCTTCACCAACGCCAGAAAGGCGTAACGCTGCCCGCCCGTCAACGGGATCGCCAGCGACGTCTCGTAGGGTTGCCCCATGTCGTCGTCCGGTTCCAGAAACGCCCCGCAACACCCCGTCTCCTCGGCGATCGGTACATCCAGGAACGCATCCGGTGTCGCTCCGCCCGCCGTCGTGTTCAAATAAAAGCGCGAGGCGTCGTCGCTACGGATGAAAAACCGGTACTGCCCGGTCGTCGGCGGAATGAAGAACCCCGTCACCCGCGCCCCATAGTTGTCCCCATACCCGTTCGGCGTGTCGATCGCCCCCAGCAGCGCCACGTTGTCCGGCGCATCCGGATACTTCGGATCGTCCAGCAGAAGATCCACCGCCGTCCCCGCAATGTCGTGGTAGGCCTCGAACTTCACCACGCCCGGCGTGAATTCATTCGCCAGCGACGCCACCGTCAACGTCGCTTCCTCCGACGTCACCGTGCCCACCGAAGTGGTCAGAATGGCCTTGATCTTGGCCCCGTTGTCCGCCGCCACCACCGGCAGGGTCAGCGTGCTGACGTTGCTCCCCGGAATATCCGCGTTGTTCTTCTGCCAGCGGATGCTCGTCAACGTGCCCGGAGGCGGAATGTCAAAACCCACCGAGAACGTCGCCGAACCCCCGGCATACACAAACGCATCCGCAGGCTGCGCCAGGATCACCGGCGCCTGACCCACCTCGAACCCGGAAAGCATGTCCCCCGAAATCGGCAGGAACCCATCGATCGACACCGAAAGGTTGTCCCCGCCGGTGCCTTCCTTCATCAGGGCCTCGATGTAATACGCCCGGCCCTGCACCAGGTTGATCGGAGCCGAAATGTTCTCCGCGTTCGGTCGCCGGTCCGTCCCGAAATAGTCCCGCGGGTTGTTCCATTGAGGTTCGGTCGCAATCCGCACTCTGTTCGCCGGATTCTCGTCCGTGCTCAACCACAATTCGGCGTTGTCGTCGGCGGACAGATAGAACGTATAGGCTTCGGTCGCCGGCGGGTGGAAGTAGCCAATGATCTGCACGCCGTAGTTGTTCTTCACATCCCCCGGCGGCGGCGTGTTGATGTCGGGCGGATCGGCCTGAGGCCACTCGAAGTACGTCGGATAGGCCACCAGGTCCGGACGGTCGGGAAACTTCGCGTTCCCGGTCAGATCGGTGATGGCGGTACCCCCAATGTTCAGGAATTCCTTCGCCTTGATATAGCCCTGTGGCGTCGCCGGTGCGGCGGCTTGTGCAGACATCCACCCGAACGCCGCCGTGAGGCAGGCCAGCGTCCAGAGCTTTCTCCTGGTCGGTTGTGTCATAAAGGTTCGTTATGAATCGGAGTTATTGTCGGCAGGGTTTCTCATTGAGGGCACGATCCCCGTCACTCCGTCATGACGTCTTCGTCACAAACTGCGGGCCTATGCCAGACTCTCTGGCTCGGAATGCGGCGGACGGGCGAGGCTAAGGGTCCGGATTTCACCGTGTCAAGAAGACCTCCGGGATTGGAAATGGCGTATTCGCGCGTCCGCCAGTCACTTCCGCCACGCCGGAATCCGATCCGCCCCCCCCCCAATTCAGCCCCCAACCCGCCGCACCACCCGTCGCGCCCCGAGATACCGCTGCGTCCAGTACGCTTCGCCCAACCCGGCGACAACCACGCCCCGTGACTGGCTCGCATGGGCGAACCGGTCGCCACCCAGCGACAGACCCACATGCGACACCCCGCGCCCCGTGGTCTCGAAAAACACCAGGTCCCCCGGACGCAACTCCCGCCGCGCCACCGCGGTGCCCACCTTGAATTGTTCCGCCGTCGTCCGCGGCAGACGCACCCCGCTCACCCGGAAATGCACCTGCTGCACGAACCCCGAACAGTCCACCCCCCGCTGCGTGTCGCCTCCCCATCGGTACGGCGTCCCCATCCAGCGCTCCACCTCCCGCTCCCAGGCCGATACCGACGGCCCCCGGTCGTGCCGATCCACCTTGCCCCCCGTTCGGCACGACACCCCGCCCAACGCCACACCCAACAACAGCAGCCCCAGGAACCCCCACCCGGCCGGGCCCGGCTTCCCGATGCCCCCCACCTCCCCGCTCCTCATCGTGCTCCTCCCCGCAGATCCTCGGCCAGGGCCCGGGCGAAATAGGTGAGAATCAGATCCGCCCCCGCCCGCTTGATGCCCAGCACCGACTCGTCCCGCGCCGCCTTCAAGTCCAGCCAACCCCGTTCCGATGCCGCGTGCAGCGCCGCGTACTCCCCCGACACCTGATACGCCGCCACCGGCAGACGCGTCGCCTCCCGCAAGGCCCGGATCACGTCGAGATACGGCCCCGCCGGCTTGACCATCAGCAGATCCGCCCCTTCCGCCTCGTCCCGCAAGGCGTCGTCCAGGGCCTCCCGGGCATTGGCCGGATTCAACTGGTAGGTCCGCTTGTCGAGATACGTCCCCCCGGCTGCCGCACGGCTTCCCACCGCGTCCCGAAACGGCCCGTAATAAGCCGAGGCAAACTTGGCCGCATACGAGAGGATCACGGTGTCCTGCCGCCCCGCCCGGTCCAGGGCCGCCCGGATGGCCCCCACCCGGCCGTCCATCATGTCCGACGGCGCCACCCAGTCGCTCCCCGCACCGGCCTGGACCACCGCCATCTCCGCGAGGCGCGCCACCGTCGCGTCATTGTCGATCCGCCCCGTTGCCGCCTCCAATAACCCGTCATGCCCATGATCAGTGTACGGATCGAGCGCCACATCCGTGATCACCGTCAGTCCCGGCACCGCGCGCTTCACCGCCCGCACCGACCGGTTCACAAGGTTGTCCGGGTTCAGTGCCTCGGATCCCCGCGCATCCTTCAATCCCGGTGGCGTCACCGGAAACAGCGCCACCGCCCGCACCCCGAGTTCCGCCAGGACCCCGCATTCCCCAATCAGACCCTCGATCGACCATCGTACCACCCCCGGCAACGACGGCACCGGCACCTGCGCCTCCACGCCGTCGTGCACAAACAACGGCGCAATCAGGTCCTCCACCCCAAGCCGGGTCTCCTCGACCAGCGCCCGCATCCCTTCGCTCAACCGTCGTCGCCGCGATCGCCGCCGCGAATTCCACCCCTCCACCCACGCCTCCATGCCTGACATGCCCCCGATCCTGCCGCGACACCCTCCGGTTGACCAGCCTCCCCGGGTTCCCTTGACCCGCATCAATCCGCACGTCGATCCCAGGCGCTATCTTGACGCCATGGTTGAAACGCTGCCCCCCATTCCCGAACGACCCAAAGGCCTGCCCGACTCCCAAACGGTCGCCATCGACACCTGGGTCCGCGTCCAGCCCGGCGCCATCGTCAGTCGTGAGATCCTTCGTCGCCCCACCGGTACCGTCACGCTCTTCGCCTTCGATGCCGGACAGGGCCTCAGCGAACACACCGCCCCCTTCGATGCCCTCGTTCAGGGCATCTCCGGAGAGGCCCAGATCACCATCGCCGGACAACCTCACACCGTTCGCCCCGGCGAACTGCTCCTCATGCCCGCCGGCCAGCCCCACGCCGTCCTCGCCCGGCAACCCTTCCGCATGATCCTCACGATGATCCGGTCCTGAACCTCAAGCCAGGATCTCCCTCACCACATGGCCCCCCACATCGGTCAGCCGGAAATCCCGGCCCGCGTACCGGTAGGTCAGTTCCTCGTGGTCGAATCCCAGCAGGTGCAGCAACGTCGCGTGCAGGTCATGCACATGCACCGGCTTCTCCACCGCCTGAAATCCGAATTCGTCCGTCGCCCCGTGCACGTGCCCGCCCTTCACCCCCCCACCCGCCAGCCAGACCGTGAAGCCGTAGTGGTTGTGATCCCGTCCCTGCCCGTTGCCCGGTGTCCCCGGCGCAGGTAGTTCCACCGCCGGCGTCCGCCCAAACTCGCCCCCGCACAGGACCAGGGTTTCCTCCAGCAGACCCCTCTGTTCCAGGTCGGTCAGCAACGCCGCAATCCCCTGATCCACTTCCCTCGCCAGTTTCCGGTGCGCGTCGGCGATCATGTCGTGGCTGTCCCAGGGCTGCACGTCCCCGTGGTAGCACTGCACCACCCGCACCCCCCGCTCGACCAGCCGCCGCGCGATCAGCAACTGACGCGCCTGCACCGTGTCCCCGTACATCTCCCGGATCGCCGCCGGTTCCTTGTCCACATCGAATGCGTCCGTCGCCTCCAACTGCATGCGGTACGCCAGCTCGAACGACTGGATGCGCGCCTCAAGCTTCGGATCGTCCCCGCGCCCCCGCTGATGCTCGGCATTGAATTCCGCCAGCAGATCGAGCTGTCGCCGCTGCGCGGCCGGCGTCAGATGCGCATTGACGATGTTCTCGATCAGTTCCTCCGGACGCCGCTTCCTCGTGTCGATGTGCGTCCCCTGGTAAATCCCCGGCAGAAAGGCCGACCGCCAGTTCGACACGTCCGACACCGGCAACCCCGGGCACATGGCGATGAACCCCGGCAGATTCCGGTTCTCCGTCCCCAAACCGTAGGTGATCCACGCACCGTAGCTCGGACGCGACAGCCGCTCGTCCCCGCAGTTCATCAGCCGCATCGACTGCTCGTGATTCGGCGTGTTGGCCTGCATCGACCGGATGAGGCACAGCTTGTCCGCATGCTCCGCCGTCCGGGGAAAAATCTCGCTGATCTCGATCCCGCTCTGCCCGTACCGCTGAAACGCGAAGGGCGACGGTAGCGCCGCCCCCAGCGGCCGTTCGGTGGTCAGGTTCCCCGAGGGAATCACCCGCCCGGCCCACTGCCGCAGCGACGGCTTGGGGTCGAAGGTGTCCACCTGCGAGGGCCCGCCATTCAGATAGATGTGAATGATCCGCTTCGCCCGCGCGGGGTACGGCGGCGGCTTCGGCGCCAGCGGATCCAGTGCTGTCACGCCCTGCACCCGGGGCACCAGCGCCCCCTCCCGGTCGAGGGCCCCCACCAGCCCGAGCAGGCCCAGTCCGGTTCCCATCTGCCGCAGCATCTGGCGCCGGGTCAGGTATCGGGGAGGCAGATGTTCAAACGCGTTCATGGCCGGCTTCGCTTCAGTCGAGAAACACCGCTTCGTTGCTGATCAAAAACACCTGCGCCAGCTGTTCCCACGCCGAAAGCGTCCCCCGCTCCGCCTCGGAATCCCCCTCCCCCTCCACGAAGGCCAGCGCCTTCCGAATCTCACCTTCCTGCGCCCGGCGCCCAAGCACCTGACGCACCATCGCCCCGACCCGCTCCCCGGCCTCCGGGATCCGTTCCGTCGCCGCCGCGAGGGCCTTCGCCTGTTCGATCGTGAACGGCGCGTTCATCGCAAACAACGCCTGCTGCGGCACCGTCGTGTACGGCCGCCGTTCCACGCACTGATCCGGCGTCGCGAAGTCAAAGGCCCGGAACAGCCCCGGCAGATTCTGGCGGTCCACCAGCCCGTACACCGTCCTTCGCCGGTTTCCCGCATCCCCCGCCACATCCACCGGACGCCCGCCCATCGCCGGATCGAGCCTTCCGGAGACGAACAGCAGCGTGTCCCGCATGGCTTCGAGATCGAGGCGCCGCCTTGGATACCCCTCGTACGTCGGACCACCTCCCTCCCCGACCCCGCCCCCGCCGAGGGCTGTCCCCTGGGCGAACGCCCCACTCAACACAATCAACCGATGCAACGGCTTCCACCTCCAGCCTCCGGCCATGAACTCGCTCGCCAGCCAGTCCAGCAGCTCCGGATGCGTCGGCGGATCGCTTCGCGTCCCGAAATCCGAAGGCGACCCCACCAGGGGCTCTCCGAAATGCTGCATCCAGATCCGGTTCACGATCACCCGCGCCGTCAGCGGATTGTCCGGCGATCCGATGGCTTCCGCCAGTTCGAGCCGGCCGCTGTCCCCCGCCCCAAACGGTCGCACCTCGCCCCCGGTCAGCACCCGCGGCACGGACCGCGACACCGCCCGCGTCGGCCTCGATGGATTGCCCCGCGCAAACACCCGCGGCTCATACGGTGCCGAAAGTTCGGTCACCACCATGGCCCGTGCCGGCGGCGCCTGCTCCGCATGCGCCCCCAGCTTGTCGAGGGCCAGCACCAACTGGTTGTACCGGTCCTTCTCCGGCCGCGAGAGATGATCCGGCGTGTCCCGGCGCGGAAACCATACCGGGCTCGAAGGCCCCTTCACCAGCAAGGCCACTTCCTGCACTTCCACCCCTTCGAAGTACGCCTCCTCCCCGCAACTCCGCCCGCCGCGCGCCTCGTCGAGCGCCAGCAGCATCTCCCCATGGCGGCGCGGCACCTCCTCCCGCGAAGCCGGCGGATTCTCCGACAGCCACGCCGCCACCCCGCGATGCCTCGGCCCTTCCCCGGACGGATGCTCCAAGGCCACGGCCAACGCACGTTCCGCCACCTCCCGCGCCCGGTCCGCAAACGTCTCGTCGTCCGCCAGCTCGTTCCACTCCGCCCAAATTCCAAACACCCGGTCCTCAGGGCGGACCCGCTCCGCCAGCAGCCGCCGCGTCTTCAACACCAGCGCCGGACGGAAATCGTCCGGCGTCAGCGACAGCGCAAACTGCGCCGTCTCCGTCAGGTCCGGCCTCGTCGTCGCCGCCCGATGCAGGTAGTCCCCAAGCCTCCCCCGCATCACTCCCAGCAACCGCTCATAATGGACATCCAGATGCTCCTCCAGGGTCGCCAGCGCTCCCGCCAGCTTCCCCTCGAACTCGATCCCCCCGGGCACCAATGACGGCTCCTCAATCAACGGCAGCCGGTACGGCTGCTCGGTCGAGGCGAACACCCCGTACAGCGAGTAGTAATCGTCGATCAGGATGGCGTCGTACTTGTGATCGTGACACCGCGCGCAGGAAACCGTCAGGCCCAGCATCCCCCGGGTCACCGTGTCGATCTGGTCGTCGATCCGGTCGTGCGGGTTGTTGTCGAACAACCGGCCCAGCGTGAGGAACCCCAACCCCGCCAGCCGCCACGCCGGAAGCGGCGGTTCCACCAGGTCGCCCGCGAGTTGATCCCGCACGAAATCCACCAGCGGCAGATCCTCGTTGAAGGCCCGGATCGCATAGTCCCGGTACGTGTACGCATAGGGCCGCACCGCATCGCGCCCATAGAGGAGAACCAGATCCTTGGTGTCCGCATACCGCGCCACATCGAGCCAGTGCCGTCCCCACCGCTCCCCGTACCGCGGGTCCGCCAGCAGCCGGTCCACCACCCGTTCCCGCGCCAACGCCGAATCGTCCCGCTCCAGCGCCTCGACATCCTCAAACGTCGGCGGCAACCCGATCAACCCGTAGGTCACCCGCCGCAGCCACGTCCGCGCCTCCGCCGGCGCCTCGAATCCCCGCCCCTCCGCCTCCAACCGCGCCAGCAGAAACCGGTCCACCGGCGTTCGCACCCGATCCGCATCCCGCACCTCGGGAAGGGCCGGACGCCGGATCGGCTGAAAGGCCCAATGATCCCGCGCTTCCTCGAACGATTGCCCCGGCCGGCCCCAGGCCTCGGTCCCGGGCATCGTGCTGACCCAACACAGTGCCGCCATCAGAATGCTTGAACGGATCCGTCGCATGGGATGTCGGCTGCATGCATCGCAGGGAATCGCCCATCCCGTCAATTCCGCGCTTGTCCCAGGGGCCTCGCGTGCCATAAACCGTCCCCAGCGATGACCTCGTTCCGCCCATCGACCTTCGACATCCCGCCCGTCCCGCCCGTCGGAACCCCGATCCCTGTCATCGCCATTCTCATCGCCGATATCAGCGCGATGATTCCCGTCACGCCGGTTCGCTGAACGCGTTTTCCCCCGAAAACCCCGTTCCGCGACCCGGAACGGGGTTTCGCGCTTCCCAACCCCGAATCTCCCCATACACCCCTCCCCATGAACCCCACTGTCGAGATCTACGACACCACCCTCCGTGACGGCGCCCAGGCCGAAGGCATCAACTTCTCGGTCACCGACAAACTCCGCATCGCCGAGCGTCTCGATCTCTTCGGCATCCATTACATCGAAGGCGGCTGGCCGGGATCGAACCCCAAGGACATGGAGTTCTTCCAACAGGCCGCCCGCCGCTCGTGGCGCACCGCCCGCATTGCCGCCTTCAGCATGACCCGCCGCAAAGGGCTCGCCGTCGAAGCCGATCCCCTCATGCGCCAGATCCTGGAAGCCGAAACCCCGGTGGTCACCATCGTCGGTAAAACCTGGCTCCTCCATGTCACCGAGGTCCTTCGCGCCCAACCCGACGAGAACCTCGCCATGATCGCCGATACCATCCGCTACCTGAAGGACCATGGAAAAATGGTCCTCTACGACGCGGAACACAGCTTCGACGGATACGCCGACGAACCCGAATACGCCCTCGCCACCTGGAAGGCCGCCGCCCAGGCCGGCGCCGCCGGCGTCGTTCTCTGTGACACCAATGGCGGCCGCCTTCCCACCGAGATCGCCCGCATCACCGCCCTCGCCCGCGAATCCCTCCCCTGCCCCGTCGGCATCCATACCCACAACGACTGCGGCTTCGGCGTTGCCAACGCCATCGCCGCCGTCGAAGCCGGCGCCCTCCAGGTCCAGGGCACCATCAACGGCTACGGCGAACGCACCGGGAACTGCAACCTCATCAGCGTCATTCCCACCCTTCACCTCAAGATGGGCCGCCTCGCCGTCCCGCCCGATTCCCTCCCCAAACTCAAGGAACTCTCCGAGTTCGTGGACGAAATCGCCAACGTCCGCCACGACACCCGACAACCGTGGGTCGGTGCCACCGCCTTCGCCCACAAGGGCGGCATGCACGTCCATGCCATCGACCGCGTCGCCCGCAGCTACGAACACATCGTTCCCGAAGCCGTCGGCAATCACCGCCGCGTCCTTGTCAGCGACATGTCCGGCCGCACCAACATCCTCCTGAAAGCCGCGGAACTCGGCTTTCAACTCGCCCCCGACGCCCCCGAAACCCGCACCATCACCGGAAAGGTCAAGACCCTCGAAGCCCAGGGCTACGAATACGAGGCCGCCGAAGCCTCCCTCGCCCTCCTCATCCGCGGCGTCCTCGAACACAACCCCGAACTCTTCTTCACCGTCGAGTCCTACCACGTCTCGATGCGGATGCAGTCCCTTCACCCCCCCGGCATCCAGGACCCGTCCGCAACCCCGGACACCGCACCCTCCCGGCACGGCATCTGCGAGGCCACCGTCAAAGTCCGCGTCGGCAAGGGCGCCTTCTACCACACCGTCGCCGAAGGAGACGGCCCCGTGAACGCGCTCGACAACGCCCTCCGCAAGGCCCTCCTCGAGCCCTTCCCCCAGCTCAAGTCCGTCCGCCTCATCGACTACAAGGTCCGCATCCTCGATGCCGATCCCTACACGACCCAAAGCATCGATGAAGCCCGTCGATCGACCATGGATACCGAGAAGGCATGGGCCGACGACCGCAGCCGACTTGGCAAGAAGGTCATGGCGGCCGCCAGGCAGACCACTGAGGTATCCGCCCAGTATCTGGAACAAGTCCGCGGCACCGCGGCCCGAACCCGGGTCCTCATCGAGGCCACCAACGGGCAGCGCGACTGGGGCACCGTCGGCGTGGACACCAACATCGTCACCGCCAGCCTCCAGGCCCTGGTCGATTCCCTCGAGTACGCCCTCACACTCGACCCTGGATCCCCTTCGCCCTGACTGACAGCGTGCCTGATCAGTCTGCTCCCGGAGGGGCGAATTCCGCGATCCCGCCCAGAGTGTGAACCCATTGCCCTGAACACCCAACTCGCCCCTCCGAACTCCCGTTGGTTCCATGGCCGCCACGACCGCTCCGGTTACCTCTGGGGCGAACCCTTCCGCAGTGTCCTGGTGGAAGACTGTCCCAGCACCCTCCGCGCCATCGCCGTCTGCATCGACCTCAACCCCGTCCGCGCCGGACTGGTCAACCATCCCAAGGACTACCGCTTCTGCGGCTACGCCGCCGCCCTCACCGGCGACAAGGCCATCCGCCGTGACCTCATGGGCTTCAGGGCTTTGGGCTTCATGTATCATGTAATAAGCCAGGCTCGTTAAAGTTGATCCAAGTTTTAATAAGACAGGCCCTTTGTATTGACTCACGGCTTTTTGGATGCACCCTCCTTCCTTTGCCATCCCCCTACACACATGAGAACCCCACGCATCACAGCCGACCCCACACTCCCGGCGGTCTATCACTGCATGTCCCGCGTCGCCGGCCGCCTCCCTCTCCTCGACGATTCTGGCAAGCACAAGCTCCTCAACATCCTCCACCG
>JAHCBA010000054.1 GCA_019634625.1 Verrucomicrobiia bacterium | reverse complement strand
AGTGGATTTGGAGGAGGGGGGAAGGTGGGGGTGGAGAAGAGGCGGGGGGCGGGGAGACGTGCGGATTGGGCGAGGGAGCGAGATTGGCACCGGGTGCGGGCGGGAAACGGAACGGGGCCGGCGAAAAGGACTGAATTATCGTGCATATGCACGAAGTTTGAGTGGATTTGGAGGAGGGGGTAAGTGGGAGGTGGAGTCGAGGCGCGGGGCGGGGAGACGTGGAGAGTGGAGTTTCCGTCAGGGGCTCAGCCGTTGGAGGAACTGGAAGCGCGAAGGCTGGAGCGCTTGAGGGTTTGGAGGAGGACGCGTCCGGGACCGGTGAGGCGGGTCATGAAGAGGCCTTCGCCGGAGAAGAGGACGCGGCGGACGCCGCCGGTCATCTGGATGTTGTAGTCGACGGACTCGGCGAAGGCGGCGAGGTTGCCGGTGCTGACGACGAGCGATTCGCCGGGGGCGAGGTAACGTTCGACGAAGTCGCCGGAGCCATGGACGAGGACGAGGCCGGAGCCGGAGATCTTCTGGAGGAAGAGTCCGGCCCCGCCGAAGAGGGCGGCACCGGCGCGGCGGGCAATGGTGACATCGATATGGACCTGGGCGCCGAAGGCGGCGAGGAAGGAGCCTCGGGTGGTGAGGACGCCTCCATCGGCGAGGTCCCAGGGGATGATCTTGCCGGGGGCGTTGGCGCTGAGGGTGACGCGCTGGCCGGGGCGGTGGCCTTCGATGTGGGTGAGGGCGAGGCCTTCGCCGGAGAGCATGCGGCGGACGGTTCCGGAGAGGCCGCCGGGGATCTTGAGGCTCCAGCGGACATCGGGGTCAAGGGACATGAGGGAGCCCTTGCTGCCCCAGCAGGCGTCGCCGGGTTCGAGGGTGAGGACGGCGGTCTGGGCGAGGGTGCCTTCGATGGCGTAGTGCATGGTTGAGGGTGGGGTTGAGTGGGATTGAAATCCGGGATGGGAAGGGATCGGAGGGAAAAAGTGCGGGGCAGGGCAATTACCGTTTTGCGGGGTGGAGCGGGGTGGTTACAAGAGGGGCGGTGACGGGGATTCTGTTCATACGGGACCTGGCGGTGGTCATGGTGGCCGCCGGGGCCGCCGCATGGTTCTGCCAGCGGGTGGGGTTGTCGGTGGTGGTGGGGTATCTGGTGGCCGGGGCGGTGGTCGGGCCGCATACGCCGCCGTTCGCGCTGGTGTCGAATGTGGACCGGGTGCAGACACTGGCGCAGGTGGGGTTGGTGTTCCTGGTTTTTGCGATCGGGTTGAACCTGAGTTTCAGCCGGCTGAGACGGCTTGGACTGTCGATCGTGGTGGCCACGGCGGTGGGGGCGATCCTGGTGTTGCTGGGGGCGCGGGTGCTGGTGTTTGCCATGGGGGGCACGGTGGCGCAGGGGTTGTTTCTGGCCGGGATCCTGATGGTGTCGAGTTCGGCGATCATCAGCAAGGTGCTGGACGAGTTGAACGCGACGCACGAGCGGTTCGGGCAGCTGGCGCTGGGGATGACGGTGCTGGAGGACGTGGTGGCGGTGATCATGCTGACGCTGCTGACGTCGCTGATGCAATTCGGCGGGGGCGAAGCGGACGGGAAGGGGTTGCTGCCGACGCTGGGGGGATTGGGGGCTTTTGTGGTGTTGATCGTGCTGGTGGCGCTGCTGTTGGTGCCGAAGCTGCTGGGGCGGCTGAGCGCGGGGGCGCCGGCGGAGATCCGGACGCTGGTGGTGACCGGGCTGCTGTTGAGTCTGGGTTGGCTGGCGTTCGAGATGGGGTATTCGCTGGCGCTGGGGGCGTTCCTCTTGGGGGCGATCATCGGGAGCACCCGGCACAAGGCGGACATTGACGACGTGTTCGAGGGGGTGCGGCACATTTTCGGGGCGGTGTTTTTCGTGGCGGTGGGGATGCTGGTGGATTTCCGGCTGCTGGTGGATGTGTGGCCGATGGTGCTGGGGGTGACGGCGCTGGCGTTGCTGTTGCGACCGCTGGCGTGCGCTCTGGGCCTGATGGCGGTGGGGACGAGCACGCGGGAGGCGGTACCGGCGGCGGTGGCGCTGGTGCCGTTGGGGGAATTCTCGTACATCATCGCGCAACTGGGGACGGAGAGCGGGGCGGTGCCGGCGAGTTTCTTCCCTGTGGCGGTGGGGGCATCGCTCCTGACCTCGCTGGCGGCGCCGGTGTTGATGCGGAGGGCGGAGCCTCTGGCGGATTGGGTATTGCGGGTGGAACCGCCGGCGATGCGGGCGTGGGTGGGGTTGTACCGGGACTGGCTGTACCGGTTGAGGGGGCGGTCGAACGCAAACCTCCTGTGGCAGCTCACGCGCAAGCGGCTGGTCCAGGTGGGGCTGTCCATGCTGGTGGTCTCGGCGGTGATCCTGGTGGCGAATCCGTTGTATGACCGGGTGCGAGGGGTCTTGGGGGACGACTGGCTGTTCCCGATGGGGGTGGGGGTGGTGTACTGGTCGCTGCTCGGGCTGGTGGTGCTGGCGCCGACGATCGCGATCTGGAGGAGTGTTTCGGCGCTGGCGATGATGCTGGCGGAGGGGGCGACGCAGGGGGGGGTGCGGGAGCGGCGGATGCGGCCGGTGCTGGAGTTCACGTTGCGGACGGTTGGCTTCTTTCTGCTGGGGGCATGGCTGCTGGCTTTGCTGCCGTCGGGTCAGGCGGTGGCGGGCGTGGTATTGCTGGTGGTGCTGTTCCTTTCCGTGGTGGCGTTCATCCTGCGGCGGCGGCTGGCGCGGTGGCAGAGCCGGCTGGAGGTCGAGTTGCTGCAGCAGCTCAAGCGGGCGAGCCATGCGACCGCCACCTCGGCGTGGTCGGCGGAGCTGGTGAAGCCGTCGAACGACTGGGAATTGGAGATCGACGAGGTGACGCTGCCACGCGACTCGGCGCACGGGGGCAAGGCGATCGGGAAGTTTGCGCTGCGGAAGGAGTACGGGTGCTCGATCGTGGGCATCGACCGGCAGGGATTCGGGATCGTGAATCCGGGTGCGGACACCATTCTGTACCCGCGGGACAAGCTCCTGGTGCTTGGGGCTCCGGAGCAACTGGCGAAGGCCGCCCGGATGCTGGGAGCCTCGGCATCTTCGGCGGAGGGCCCGACGGGATTCGATGAGCTCACCATGGAGATGGTGGTGGTGCCGCGCGGTTCGAGGCTGCTGGAACGGACGCTCATCGAGTTGGACCTGATCCGGCAGGCGGGTGTGCAGTTGGGCGGGATCCGGCGGAACGGGCAGAGCAATCTGGCGCCATCGGGGAGAGACACCCTGTTGGCGGGAGACGAGTTGCTGGTTCTTGGGACCTCGGAGCAGATCAAGCGGTTCCGGGCCTGGATCGTGCCGGACGAGCCGGTGATGGAGGCGACGGAGGGGAACGAGTGATGAGCGTTTCCTTGGAAGGCGCTTCCTTGGAGCCTGGGCCCTGCCGAGGGGTTGACCCTGTTCGACAACCCGGGGATGCAAGGTCCGGCCTGACCGGGTTGAGTCGGGGCTTGCGCGGGGGGGTGGGGTTTCGATAGCCAAGGCGGGTCATTCCCCTGCGCATGGAACCGATCATTGCCGCCGCCGAAGTCGCGGCCAGCACCCGCTGGCCCTTTGTGGTCCTGCTGGTGAGCGTGACGTTCGTGATCGTGGCGATCACCAAGCTGCGGCTGCATCCGTTTTTTGCGCTGATCTTCGCGGCGTTCCTGGCGGGTTTCCTGTCGGAGCCGTTTTCGGGTGCGGTATTGGGAAAGCTGTCGGCGGGGGCGCGTGCGTCGGCGGAGGGGAATCAGTGGCTGGCGACGGTGGAGTTGACGATGGTCGAATTCGGGAACACGGCGGCGGCGATTTCGATCTCGATCGGGTTGGCGGCGATCATCGGGATGGCGCTGATGGAGAGCGGGGCGGCGGACAAGGTGGTGCGGCGGTTCCTGGCGTTCTTCGGGGAGAAGAGGGCGGGGGCGGCGTTGTTGTGGAGCACCTACTTCCTGTCGATCCCGATCTTTTTCGACACGATGTTCATGCTGATGGTGCCGCTGGCGAGGGCGTTGCGGCTGCGGACGGGGAAGGATTACACGCTGTACCTGCTGTGCATCTGCTGCGGCGGGGTGATCACCCATTCCCTGACCGTGCCGCATCCGGGTCCGCTGGCGATGGTGGACAATCTGAAGCTCGACGTGGGGATGTCGCTGATCTGGGGGATCGTGGCGGGGATACTGCCGTGCGGGGTGGGGTATTACGTGGCGAAGTGGATCAACCGGAGGGTGGATATTCCGTTGCGGGAAACGCGGGGTGCGAGTCTGGCGGATCTGGAGGGGATATCGCGGAAGCCGGAAACCGAGCTGCCTTCGTTTTTCTGGGCGATTCTGCCGGTGATCCTGCCGATCCTGCTGATCAGCGTGTCGTCGGTGTTCGTGCTGATCCGGGGGAGTTACCCGGGGGTGGTGGCGGCGATGGGCGGGCCGGAGGCGTTCGCGGCGATCCACCGATGGGTGACGTTCATCGGGAACAAGAACAT
This sequence comes from Verrucomicrobiia bacterium, assembly GCA_019634625.1. Lineage (NCBI taxonomy): Bacteria > Pseudomonadati > Verrucomicrobiota > Verrucomicrobiia > Verrucomicrobiia bacterium. The sequence goes on along the minus strand of JAHCBA010000054.1, from coordinate 28,909 downwards.
TGCGCTGTTCATCGGGGCGTTCCTGGCGTTGGGGGTGCTGGCGCGGCAGCGGGGAATGGGATTCAAGAAGATCGAGTCGCTGATCGGGCCGCCGATCGAGACGGCGGGGGTGATCATCCTGATCACCAGTGCGGGCGGGGCGTTCGGGCTGATGCTGCGCAACGCGGGGGTGGGTGACGCCATCAAGGCGGCGGCCGGAGGGTACGACATCAATCTGCTGGTATTGTGCTGGGCCGTGGCGGCGGTGATCCGGATCGCCCAGGGTTCGGCGACGGTGGCGATGCTGACGACCTCGGCGATGGTGCTGCCGATGGTGGATCCGGCGGCGGGGGCGGTGTTGCCGTACCACACGGTGTACGTGTTCCTCGCGGTGGGATTCGGGGCGTTTGCCTGTTCCTGGATGAACGACAGCGGGTTCTGGGTGGTGAACCGGCTGAGCGGGATGACCGAGGTGGAGACCCTGCGGAGCTGGACGGTGATGCTGACCGTGGTGTCGGTGGCGGGGATGCTGATGACGGTGTTGATGGCGAAGTTGCTGCCGCTGGCGGGATGAACTTCGCGAGGTGGAGCGGGGGGCTGGTGGGGGCTGGTGGGATGAGGACTCGCGAAGCTCGTCCCTCCGGAGTGAAGCGGGAGAGGTGAGATCGGAGGGCCGAGGTCGATGAGGCTGCAGGGGAGTGGAGTGATGGAATGAGGACTCGCGGAGCTCGTCCCTCCGGAACTTCGGAGTGAGGTTGCGGATCTTCCCTCCGGAGCCGGCCAAGAGCCTGTCTGAAAACTGGAAGGGGCCCTGTTGTCGCGGAAAAGGCCGGCTCTAAGGTGCCGGGGTTTTGCGGAAGAGGATGAGGTGCTGCCAGGGGAGTTCCCGTCGGGTTTCGACCCATTCGAGCGGATGGAGTTCGGCTTCCCGGCGGACCTGGGCCTCGGTCATTTTGTGAAGGGGTTTGATGGGGACGGAGGCCTGTTCGCCGCGGAACTCGACGAAGGCGACGCGTCCGCCGGGTTTGAGGGCGCGGGTGATGGCGGCGAGCATTTCGTAGGGATGATCGAATTCATGGTACACATCGACCATGAGGGCGAGATCGACGGAGGCTTCGGGGAGGGCGGGATCGGTCGTGGAACCGAGGATGCCCACCACATTGGTCACGCCGCGGGCGTGCATGTTGGTGGCGAGGAGTTGGAGCATCTCGGGCTGGATCTCGACGGCATACACTCTTCCGGTCGGGCCGACCTGGCGGGCGAGGCGCCAGGAGTGATAGCCGGTGCCGGCGCCGATATCAGCGACGATGTGACCGGGCTTCACGGGGAGGATGGAGTGGAGGAGATCGGGGCGTTCCTCGTCGATGCGTTCCGGACGTTCGAGCCAGGGGGCGCCGAGGTGGCCCATGACGCGGGCGATTTCGCGGCCCATGAAGAACCGGCCGGTGCCGTCGAGGCTGGGTGCGCGCTGTTCGTAGGCGGGGCGGGCCGGGGATTCGGGGGCGTCGGCGCCGGTTGGAAGGGGGAGAGCGAGTGCGGCGAGGACGGGGAGCAGGGGCGGCAAGGGGCGGGAGGCGATGTTCGGGCGCATGGAGGGGAAGACAGTACGCCGGGGCCGGGGAGAGGGCCAGCCGGGGGGGGGCTAATTCAATATCAATAAGGCCGGCATCCTGTTGTTGACCACGGCTCGCCTAGAATGAACCTGGCAAGATGGTGTTGATGTGGATGACCTGCCATCCGCTGGTCCCAGCGGCCCGATGGGATTCATGAGCATGAGGGGGGGGTACCGGGCAGAAGTGGCGTCAACAATGAACAATAAAATGCCTGACCTACTATCTGGAATGACCTACTATCTGGAAGCTTGGCCCGCTATCGCACCGACTTACCTGCGGGCTGACCACAAGTGCGAAGGATGGATGGCTTGGGGGAGTGCCGGGAAATGGCGATGCGCCCGAGGCTGGGATCAGCCGCCGAGGAGTTCGGGGAAGTGTTCGGCCAGCAGGGGAAGGAGGGCGAAGGTGGTGGCGTTGAAGAAGCCGTGGGCGAGGACGGCATCCCAGATGGAGCGGTGGAAGAGCATGATGGCGCCGAGGCCGATGCCGAGGAGGGTGGTGGCGGCGACGCCGACGGGTCCCTGGGCGGTGTGGCCGAGACCGAAGAGGAGGGCGACGGGAATCAGGGCGAGCCAGGGACCGAAGCGACCTCCGAAGGCGCGGGGGAGCGCCTTGGCCAGGAGGGCGAGCATGCCGGCACGCCAGAGTTCCTCGCGGAACCCGGCAAGGACGAAGCTGACGATGGTCAGCATCACGGCGAGGTACCAGGGATTTCGGAGGGCGGAGACATCGACCATGGATTCGATCTGGGGGCGAAGGCCACCGAGGGATTCCGGGGCACTTCCTGAAAGGAAGCGCCAGAGGAGGAGGGAGCCGACGAGGAACAGGCCGACGCCGAAACGGAGGGCGATGGACCAGGCGAGTCCCCGGGGGAGTGGCCACCAACCGCCGCGCCAGCGCAGGAGCAGTTCGTCGAGGCGAAGGCGGCCGAGGAGGACGCAGACCGCGAAGGCGATGGTGAAGAGCGTGAGTTCCCAGGCGGAGAGCAGGAGGACCCCCCGGACGGTGGGTGGAAGGATGGCACTGTCGTGGGTGGTGCGTCCGGCTCCGAGGATGGCGGGGACCAGGACGTAGAGAGCGAGGATGCCGAGGGCCACGGCCAGGCGGGCCAACCCGACGCCGTGGTGGGGACTGGGAGACAGTACCGGCGACAGGGTGGCGTCGGGCATTCGCGGCGGCACCGGGTCCGAAGGCGGATTCATGGCCGTGGAGGCGAGGTCGGAGGACGATCGGACGGGCGATTCACTGGAACGGCGAGCCGGGGATGCGGCTGACGACGGCCCGCGCCTCCTCGTGGCTGGTGACCGGGGACGGGAGTTCAACCAGGGCCCATTTCATGGGGAACTCGTAGGTGCGGCGGGAACGGAGGCGGGCCTCCGGGCTGAGGGGCTGGAGTTCGGTGCGGCGCCGGTCCCAGGTGATGGTGGCGGTGTTGCCGCCCTCGGAGTACACGGCGGTGGAAAAGGTGGGGAAGTGGATCACGAAGAGCGAGCGACCGAGCGCGTAGGCGAGCCATTGTTCGGTGCCATCGGTTCCGAGTTGAGTGAAATCGCCCCCGGTACGGGCCACCAGCACGCCGTCGAGGATGCGAACATCGGGGGATTCGGGCTGGACCCCGTCGTAGCGGTATCCGCGGTCGGTGTCGCGTCGGATGGACCAACCGGCGGGGAAGCGGCTTTGAGGGTGGACGGGGAGGAGGGCGAAGCCGCCCGGTTGGCAGGCGATGCGATGCCAGAGGCAGTAGGCCGAGTCGCGGTCGGCGGTGTTCTTCATGCGATGGACGAACCCGAGGTCGCCGGTGGCGGGGTCGAAGACGATGTCCTTCTCGAGTTCGACCCGGACGCTCCTGTCCTCGGGGGCGCGAAGCTGGAGGGAGTAGGGGCGGCGCGAGGTCCAGGACCAGGGGCCGACAGAGAGTTCGGGAAGGGAGGGGATGGCTTCGACCTCGGGGCCGATGGCGCATTGGAAGCCGCCGGGTTCGAAGCCGGAGCCGACGGTGGCCAGGGTGGATCCGGTGAGGCTGGGATCGAGCCAGAGAAGGTTGTCGTCGCGAAAGCCGTAGAAGAGGACGCGTCCGCCCACGGACGGGGCGACGATGGCGCGAGGGAGGGCGTCGCGGGACTCGATACGGAGGACGTCCGTCCAGCCTTGGAACCCGGCGCGGGCCACACCCCGGGCGGTGGAAGGGGCGCGCTGGGCGGAGGCACTGGCGGTGGCGATGAGAATCAACAGGGCGGCGATCCGGAGGGATCGGAGCGGGAAAGGCTTGGGCTTCATGTCGGGACGGGACCGGACGGCATCGTTGACGGCCGAGTGAAGCGTCGTCCGGGGTGGGTGCCAAGTCGTTAGCGTGCTTCAGCGTCCGGTGGACCAGGGGACGACAAGGCGGGTGGAGCCGGCCGGGATCGGGACGCTTTCCGTTCGCCCGAGGGGCCAGCGGATCTCGAGGGAGTCTGGAGTGGAAGGGGTGGCGAGGAGGAGGGTGGAACCGTCCTGGGACCCGTAGCCGCCGCCCACGCGTCGTTCCTGGACGGGGCCGAGGCGACCGTCGGCGAAGCGGATGCGGACGGTGGCACCGATGGCTTCCGGGTTGGTGGGCGGGCCTTCCAGGCGGACGCGAAGTCCGGGTTGCCCACGGGTGTTGCGGAACAGCCGGGTTGGGCCGCGATGCTGGGCGATGGCGATGTCGGGGCGGCCATCGTCGTCGAAGTCGGCCACGGCCACTCCACGACCTTCGCCGAGGACCTGGATGCCGCTGAGGGCCGGGGGTTGGGCGGTGAAGCCGCCCTGGCCGTCGCCCTGGAGGAGGACGCCTGCGCCGGCATCGTGACGGCTCTCGGCGGGGCTGGTGCCGAAGAGGTTTTGGGCGAGGACGAGGTCGAGGTTGCCGTCGCCATCGAAGTCGCCGACGCCGATGCCGAAGACGGGGGCGAACTGGGCTTCGAGGGGGAGGGGACGGATTTCGAAGTGATCGCCGCGATGGAGGAGGAGGACGGAGTCGGCGGTGGCGGCCTCGACGTGGCGCATGGGCGGGAGTCCGGCGAGGAGGAGGTCGCTGGCGGAGGCCTCGGCGAAGGCGGCGAAGGTGGGGAAGCTGGGAATCAGGGCGGGAAACGATCGGGAGAGGGCATTGAGATCGCGGGTGGGGACGTGGCGGTGGCGGAGGGGATCGACGTGGGATTCGAGGAGGGCAAGGGGGCCGCCGGGTTCGAGTTCGCCATGGGCGAGGCGGATGGGTTGGTGGAGGTAGGGTTGGCGGGAGGTGTTGCGGCCGAGGTTGCCGGCCACGAGGTCGAGGCGGCCGTCGTTGTCGAAATCGCCCGAGGCGACGCTGTTCCACCAGCCGGTCAGATCGGCGAGCGTGGCGGGGAGGAAAGGGCCGAGGTTCCCGACGAGGCGCGGGTTCCATTCGCGGAAGGCGCCTTCGGTCCAGCGGAAGATCCGGATGGCTCCCCATTCGCAGGCGAGCACGAGCAGCGGGCGGCCGTTGCCATCGAGATCGGTGAAGAGGGCGTCGCTAACCATGCCGACACGGGAGAAGGTGCGGGTCGCTTCAGGATCTTCGCGGAAGACCGTGCCATCGTGGCGGAGGTAGGTGGCGTCGGCGGGTTCCGGGTAGCGGGCGCGGTTGACGCGGCCGCCGACGAAGAGATCGAGGTGCCCGTCCCCATCGGGATCGCCGAGTGTCATGGGGCCCGCGCTGCTGCGGGACCGGGCGAGCCGGGTGTCGAGTTGACCGGTGGTGAGGGAGAGGTGATGGACGGCGGGGGCGACGGGTTCGGCGGTTTCGTAGTGGGAATGGCCGAGGAGCAGGGCGCGTTCGGCGGGATGGGGGCGCCAGCCGAGGACGGTATTGAGATCGCGGTCGAGGGGGGTCTCGAACAGGCGGGAGCGCTGGGGGACAAAGCCGCCGGCTCCATCGTTGCGGAAGACACCGAGGCGGCCGCCACGTCCGGCCCCGACGAGGAGATCGTCCCGGCCATCGCCGTTGAAGTCGAACCAGGCGAGGGAGGGTCCGAGATCGCTCAGGCGCCGGGGCAGGAGCGGTTGGAGGGCGAAGTCATCGAACGGCTGGTCCACGTGCAGGTGTCCGAGGCGGTCGGTGGCGTCGGTGAAGAGCGGGGGCGGCCGTGAGGGAACCGGGGTGCGGTTCGATGGCGCGGGGGCGGGCGGCTGGCGGATTTCGTAGAGGTATTGGGGGGGCGCGGTATCGAGGGTGGAGCGTTCCCCTCCGGGCCAGGTGACCTCGATGCGGGCGGGCTGCCGGGTGGGCCCTGCGGCGAAGGTGCGGCTGCCTTCGTCGTGGGAGACGTAGCGACCGCCGGCGACGATTTCCTGGGATTGAACGGGGAGCCCGGGGATATGGATGGACACCCGTGCGCCGATGGCGCGGGTGTTGGGGGGGCGGCCGAGCAGGCGGACGGCGATGCGGGGCCGGGTCGATTCGTTGCGATAGAGGAGGGGGCCGTCGTTGAGGCAGTTGATGACGACGTCGAGGTCGCCGTCGAGGTCGAGGTCGGCGAGGGCCATGCCGTGGGAAATGCGGCGGGAATCGAAGCCCCACTCCGCGCTGCGATCCTCGAAGGTGAGGTCGCCACGATTGCGGAAGGCGAGGTTGGGGGTGTCGAGGCGTGGGAAGAGGCGACGGAGTCGGAGTTGCTCGCGTGGAGGGAGGGGGCGTTGGCGTTGGCGCGCGTCGAGGTCGCGGGCGACGTCGGCATTCATGGCGTCGCGCCAGTGCCCGGTGGTGACGAGGAGATCCTCGTAACCATCGAGATCGACATCGAGGAAGACGGGGGACCAGGACCATTCGGAGGCGGCGAGGCCGGCCAGGCGTGCGATTTCGGCGAAGGTGCCGTCGCCGCGGGAGCGGAACAGGGTGTTGCGTGAGGACTGGGGGGGGCCGGCGACCCGGGCGAGGGAGGGAGCGAACGAGGTGGCGTCGAGGACCTGGACCTGACGGCGGGCATGGTCGCGACTGAGCATGTCCACGACCAGGAAATCGTCATGGCCGTCGCGGTCGAGGTCGGCGAAGTCCACGCCCATCGAGAACAGGCTGGTCTGGGCGAGGACCGAGGGATCGGCGGCATGGAAGCGGCCTGAACCGTCGTTGAGCCAGAGCCGGTCGGGAGAATGGAAATCGTTGCAGACGAAGAGATCGGGGGCGCCGTTGCCGGTGAGATCGCGGAACATGGCGGCAAGGCCCCAGTCGTAGGGGACTTCGGCCGGTTGACCGTTGGCGTCGAGGAAGGCGCCTTCGGTCCAGGGAACCGCGGCGAAGCGACCGTTGCCGAGGTTGCGATAGAGGACATCCGCCTGGCCGTTTTCGAGAATGCCGGAGGCCTGGTCGAAGACGTAACGGCCGCGGAGATCCTCGGCGTCGGCGGGGCGGCCGTTGACGGTGAGGAGGCGACGGACGCCCTGGGTGACCCCGACGGTGAATTCGATGCCGGGCAGGTCGCGCATGGTGTCGTTGCGGTAGTTCACCGCGTAGAGGTCGATCCAGCCGTCGCCGTCGATGTCGGCGAGGGCGAGGGTTGCCGTCCCGGCGGTGGACCGGAGGCCGGCCGCGTCGGTCGCCTCGCGGAAGTTGCCCCGGCCATCGTTGAGGAACAGGCGGACACCGCGTCCGATGCCGGCGACGAGGAGATCGAGGGAACCGTCGCCATCGACATCGGCGAAGGCGGCACCGGTCGAGGCCTGGTCGGCGCAGGCGACTCCCGCGCGGGCTGTGATGTCCTCGAAGCGCCAGTTGCCGAGGTTGCGGTAGAGGGCATTGGGGGCGTCGAGACCGCAGAAGTAGAGGTCGGCGAGGCCGTCGCCATCGATGTCGCCGAGGGCGACGCCCGAGCCGTTGAGGAAGACCTGGTTGGTGAGGGAACGTTCCTCGGAGAGACGGTTGGTGAAGAGGATGCCGGCGGCGGCGGCATGGAGGAGGGTGAAGCCCGAACGTTCGGCGCTGGCTTGGGGGAGGGGGATGCGGCGATGGGAGGGAAACGATTCCCAGGGGATCGGGGCAGCTGGGGCGACCTGGGCCTGAACGAGGGACAGGATGAGGAAGAGGAGGGCGGGGCGCGATGGCATGGGAACGGCGGGCGGAGGTTGCCGTGCCGGGAGGGAGGGGTCGAGACCGGGGCCGCAATAGGACCGAAACTTCATGCATATGCACGAAGTTTCAGGCTATTTTCAGGCGGATGGCGGGAAGGTCCGGCGCCGTCCCTGGGGGGCAGGAACCGGTTGACGAGCACAAATTCACGTCCGGGCGCAGGAATGCATTGACGGTTACGGACGTGATCGGTAGGGACATCGGGTCACCTAACCAACTTCATGAACCGAATTGCCCGCGGCGCCATTGTGTCCGCGTGGGTTTGGGCGGCAGTCTTGCTGGCCGCCCCGAATCTGACCCACGCGCAGACTCCCACCGTTGTTTTCGAAGACGACTTTTCGTCGAACACCATCGATCCGGCGAAGTACCAGCCGGACGCGCCGTTTTTTGAGGGCGGGTTGGGGGATATCCGGGCGGAGGCCGGGGACGGGGTGATGCGGTTTGTGGGGACGACAACGCAGCAATGGTGGTCGGGGTCCACGCTGCGGATCGTGCCGACCTTTACGGCGACGCCGGAGACGCCGGTGACGATTTCGATCGACCGGGTGGCGGAGGCGGGGGTGGGAACGGCGTCGCGGAGCGCCTTGTGGATTCTGGACGAGACGCAGACGCAGTATGTGCTTTTTGCGGATGTGCGGGCGGAAGGGGGCTGGCGGTTCAACCGGAAGATCGGGGAGGACGGCGACGTGCCGACGGGGAGCGGGACGGACATCGCGGCGTTCAACGGGGGCGATTTCGACAACGGGGGATTGCACCGGATGCAGATGGTGGCGGACGGGCAGACGGTGAAGCTGTTTCTGAACGGGGTACAGGGGGCGGAAGTGCGGTTCCCGTTCTCGAGGGTGGTGTTCCATTTCGGGAGCTATGCGCGGGCCAACGAAGACACGGCGGATACCACGTGGGACAACCTGCGGATCGAGACCATTGTGGCGCCGCCGCCGCCGCCGCTGTTCGAGGACGATTTTTCGTCGAACACCATCGATCCGGCGAAGTACCAGCCGGACGCGCCGTTCTTCGAGGGCGGGTTGGGGGATATCCGGGCGGAAGCGGGGGATGGAGTGATCCGGTTCGTGGGAACGACGACCCAGCAATGGTGGTCGGGGTCCACGCTGCGGATCGTGCCGACGTTTGCGCCTTCCGAATCGGAGATTGTGACGATTTCGATCGACCGGGTGGCGGAAGCCGGGGTGGGCACGGCCTCACGGAGCGCGTTGTGGATCATGGATGAAACGCAGACGCATTACGTGCTGTTCGCGGATGTGCGGGCCGAGGGCGGCTGGCGGTACAACCGGAAGATCGGGGAGGATGGCGACGTCCCGACGGGGAGCGGGACGGACATCGCGGCCTTCAACGGGGGGGATTATGACAATGGCGGCCTGCACCGGATGAGCATGGTGGCGGATGGGAAGACGGTGAAGCTGCTGCTCAACGGTGTGCAGGGGGCGGAGGTGCGGTTTCCGTTCTCGCCGGTGGTCTTCCATTTCGGGAGTTATGCACGGGCCAACGGGGACACGGCGGACACCACGTGGGACAATCTTCTGATCGAATCCTCGGGTCTGGCGACCTTCGGGAGTACCGAAGCGAGCGTGCGGGAGGGGCAGTTGGGTTCCGAGGTGACGGTACGGATTCCACAGGGGTTGAATTCGCAGTCCGCGGTCCAGGTGCGGGTGGTGAGCAGCAATCCGGCGGTGGCGGTGCCGGAAGGCGGGACCGGCGGAAGTCTGACCCTGAACTTCCCGGCCGGGGGCGCGAACACGGCGACCTTCCGGGTCCGGGGTCTGGCGCTGGGCGGGGCGCAATTCTCGATTGAGGGCGCCATCGCGGGCGGCAACCGGCTGGCCGTGGCGGTCATTTCGGGACCGGGCGTTCAGTTGGAGGAGACGTTCACCGGGACGACCCTCGACGCCACCAAGTGGCAGGTGTCGGAACAGGGATTCGAGGCCGGGACCGGATCGTACTTTGTCACGCAGACCGGCGGGGTGCTGGACATCCAGGGGACGACGGAGACGGACTTCTGGGCGGGAGCGTCGGTGAAGACGGTGAACAGCTTCGTGGCCACGCGCGACCTGAACCTGGTGTTCGAGGTGGACCGGGTGGCCACCGATCAGGGCGGCACGGCGGTGCGGTCCGGGGTGTACATCACCACGGCGGACCGGTCGCGTTACGTGTTCTTCGGGCAGAACGTGGGCGAGAACAACTGGCAGGTGAACGTGAACCCCGGGAATCCGACCGGGGGCGGGACCACGCTGGGGATGTTTTCGGAGGACACCGATTGGGGCAATCGCAAGCTGCGCCTGGTGGCCGACGGGCGGACGGTGGAGGTGTTCCTGAACGGGGTGTCCGGCGGGCGGTTCCCCTTCGAGGTGACCACCGGGATCCACTTCGAACTGGGCGTGTACGGCCGCGCCTCGGGCGATTACGGCTACGGCCAGTTCGACAATGTCCGCATTGAGAATGTGCTGCCGTGCACCACGGTGTCGCCGGCGTACACCTCGATGAATGTCGGTCAGTCGGGCCGGCAGGCGACGGTGACGATTCCCCAGCTCCTGAACGATGCGGCGCCGGTGACCGTGACGATCACCAGCCGGAATCCGGCGGTGGCAGCTCCGGCGGGGGCGGTGAACGGCGTGCTCACGCTGAACTTTGCGGCAGGGGCGGCCAACTCGCAGACCTTCGGGATCGGGGGCTTGAGCCAGGGTTCCACGGTATTCGACATCGCCACCAGTCCGGCGACCTGTGTGGCGGGCACGATGGTGGTCGATGTGGTGGCGGTGCCGCAGGTGCTGCTGACCGACGACTTCACCGGGAGCGCGATTGACACCTCGAAGTGGGTGGTCGATGACACGGCGCTCGACACCGGACTGGCGACGGAAGATTCACGTGTCTTCCTGGAGGGCGGCCTGGCGAGGTTCGAGGTGACGGCGGAGCTTTCGCTGTGGCCCGGATTGTCGCTGTTCACGGCCAACACCTACTCGGCGGCATTGACCACCCCGCTGATCTTCGAGATCGACCGCGTCTTCGTGGGCTTCGTCCTGACCACGGGCACGGGGGCGGAACAGCGGACCGGCATCTGGATCCGCGAGCCGGGTGGCGCCTCGATCTTCTTCAACGACTACCTGGCGCATGACGGCCGGAATTACGGGTGGCGGTACAATCAATCGATCGGGGCTGCCAACGACGATCCTTCCGGGCCCGGGGTGAACATCGCCGCCTTCGACGGCGGGACCTTCGATGACCGGGGGAACCATCGGATGCGCCTGGTGGCCAATGGCGCCACGGTGAAACTGTACCTGGACGACGTGTTTGGGGCGGAGGTTCCCTTCCCGTTCTCGCAGGGCCTGTCCCTCGGCTTCGGGGCGTATGTGGATGAGACGGGCAATGTGGTCCGGGGCCACTTCGACAATGCCCGGGTCCTGGGTGGCGAGGACCTCACGCCTCCCGCGGTGCTCAGCGCCACGGTGCAGGGAGCGAATGTGGTGGTGACCTGGACCGGGGCGGGCCGGTTGCAGCAGTCGGATGCGGTGGGGCCCGCGGCGAACTGGCAGGATGTGACGCCGGCGCCGGCCGGCAACAGCCACAGTACGCCTGCGACCGGGGCGGCACGGTACTTCCGGGTCGTGCAGTAACCCCCGGATCTTCGAAAGCGATCACCCCCCTTGAGCTTAGGGCTCAAGGGGGGTGTTTTGCTGGTGCATCCCTGAATTGTGGGTGAGGCGGCAGCGAATCGGAGGGGCGAGCTCCGCGAGTCCACCACCCAAGGCTCCATGCTGTTGCGGCCTCGTGGAACTCGGCCCTCCGAATTCACACCTGCGCTTCATTCGGGAGGGACGGGTGTTTCTTTGGGGCCGGGGTCCCGGATTGCGTCGGATGGGGGATTGACGGGAGAGTGGAGGGACTCCATGCCGACCGACCATTCCTCCCAGGGTTCCCTGCCGTCGCCGGATGCGGGTCATGCGGTGTCGGCGGGACGATTGTGGCGCAATCTGGGTCCGGGGTTGATCACGGCGGCGGTGGTCGTCGGGCCGGGCACGATCACCATCACCTCGAAGCTGGGGGCGGCGGTGGGCATGTCGATGGTATGGGCCCTGGTGATCACGGCCTCGTTCATGATGGTGTTCACGGCGATGTCGGCACGGATCGGGATCCTCAACGCCGATTCGATCCTCACCGTGGTGGGGCGCCATTACGGGCGCTGGCTGGCGGTGACGATCGGCCTGCTGGCCTTTGTGGTGTGCGCCGGGTTTCAGTCCTCGAACTACATCGCGTGCGCGACGGCGTTGAGCACGCTGACGGGGGTGGGCGAATCGGTCTGGATGCTGGTGGTGGGCGGGGCGGGGGTGGTGTTCGTGTTCGGAGCGCGCCAACTGTACCGCTTTCTCGAGAAGGCGATGACGGCCCTGATCGCCGTGATGCTGCTGGCGTTTCTCTTCAATCTTGCCCTGGCGCGGCCCAATCCGATGGAGCTGCTGCGGGGCCTGGTGCCGGGCGTGTGGCCGGGGGAACTGACGGGGCTGGCCATCGGGCTGTCGGCGACGACGTTTTCGGTGATCGCCGCCCTGTACCAGGCGTCGCTGGCGAGGCAGAAGGGATGGGGTCGCGACGATCTGTCGGTCGGGGTGCGGGAGGCGGTGGTGGGGATCGGGGTGCTGTTTGCGGTGTCCCTGACGATCATGTGGACGGCGGCCACGGTGCTGCGCGGAGTCGAGGTGGGCAGCGCCGCGGATCTGTCGAATCAATTGCGGCCGCTGCTGGGTCCGACGGCGGTGGTCCTGTTCGGCGTGGGATTCCTGGCGGCGGGATTCTCGTCGGTGGTGGTCAATGCGATGGTGGGCGGGGCGCTGCTGGCGGACGGGATGGGGTGGGAGGCCCGTTTGAGCGGATGGGTGGCGCGGGTGTGGACCACGGTGGGGATGGCGGTGGGATTGGCGGCGGCGTTCTACCTGATGCGCTCGGGGTCCGCGTTGAGCGGGATCGTGATCGCGCAGAAGACCACGATCCTGACCGTCCCGCTGGTGGCGGTGGTGCTGCTGATGCTGGCCAACGATCCGCGCGTGGTGGGGCCGCACCGGAATCGCGCGTGGCAGAATGCGGTGGCGCTGCTGGCCATCGGCGCGCTGCTGGCCATGAGTGCCTACCGGGTGAAGGAAATGCTGTCCTGACCCACGGACGTCTGGCAGCGTCCCGGCTTCGCCCTTCGCGCACGCAACGTGCGAACCCGGCAACGCGTATCGTCCGCCATGACATCGTCCGCCCCGACGCCCTGCGTCATTGAATCCGAGGAGCAGCTTCTGGAGGTGCTGACGCGTCCGTCGCCAGCCCTGGTGGCGGAGATGGCGGGATGGACGGGGCGGTTGGTGGTGGCGGGCGCCGCGGGGAAGATCGGACCCAGCCTGTGTGTCATGGCCCGGCGGGCGGGCATGGCGGCGGGGCGACCGGTCGAGGTGGTGGCGGCAAGCCGGTTTTCCGATCCGGCGGTGCGCGACTGGCTGGAGGGGCAGGGGGTGCGGACCGTTCGGTGTGACCTGCTGGAACCGGGGGCGGAATCGCTGCTGCCGGATGCGGAGCGGGTGATGTCGTTGCTGGGCTTGAAGTTTGGCACGGACCGGGACCCTTCCCTGACGTGGGCGGTGAACGCCCTGGGCACGGCGCGACTGGTGGAGCGGTATCCACGGGCGCAACTCGTGGTGCTGTCCACAGGCAACGTTTATCCCCGGGTCCCGGTGGCCGATGGCGGAGCGACGGAGGATCACGGTCTGACGCCGATTGGCGAATACGCCAATGCCGCCGTGGCGCGTGAGCGGGTGGTCGAGCACCTGGCGCGGCGGCAGGGGACGCCGGCAACGCTGCTGCGGTTGAGTTTTGCGGTGGAATTGCGGTACGGGGTCCTGGTGGACATTGCCCGGCGGGTCTGGGACGGAGAGCCCATTGAACTGGCGAACGGGTGGATCAACTGGATCTGGCAGGGGGACGGCAATGACTGGATGCTGCGGGCGTTTCCGCTGGCCGAAGTGCCGCCCACGGTCTGGAACCTGACCCATCCCCAGGCGCTTTCGGTGCGGCGGATTGCCGGATGGTTCGCCGACGCCTTCGAGCGCCCGGCGACCTTTCATGGAACGGAGGCGGATGACGCGCTTCTCTCGAATGCCTCCCGGTTGGCGGCGCGGTTCGGTGAGCCGGCGACTCCGGTGGAGACGGTGCTTTCATGGATTGCGGAGTGGGTTCGGCGGGGAGGACGGCAGATCGGGAAGCCGACCCATTTCGAGGTGCGGGACGGTCGTTACTAGGGAATGAACGCCGCGGTCAGCAGCGTGGAGGAGACGCGTCAGCGGTTGCTGGAGGGAATGGTCATCCCCGCGCATCCGCTGGCACTGACCGGGGAAGGGCGGTTCGATGTGCGACACCAGCGGGCGCTGACGCGGTACTATCATGCGGCGGGGGCGGGCGGGGTGGCGGTGGGCGTTCACACGACGCAGTTCGCCATTCGCGACGCGGAGCACGGGTTGCTGGAGCCGGTTCTGGAACTGGCGGCTGAGACGGTGTCCGCCTGTGACCGGGCGGCCGGCACACGGACCGTGCGGGTGGCGGGAATCTGCGGACGGACCGAGCAGGCCGTGCGGGAGGCGACGCTGGCGAGCCGGTTGGGGTATGACGCCGGATTGGTGTCATTCTCGGCCTGGCGGGACGCGGATGACGATGCGTTGATCCGGCACGCCGAGGAGGTGGCCGAGGCGATTCCGGTATTCGGTTTCTACCTGCAGCCCTCGGTGGGGGGGAGGGTCCTGACGTTGTCGTTCTGGCGCCGGTTCGTGGCCATTGCGAAGGTCGTCGCCATCAAGGTCGCGCCCTTCGATCGGTACCGGACGCTGGACGTGTTGCGGGCCGTTGCGGAATCGGGTCGGGCGGGGGAGATCGCCTTGTACACCGGCAACGACGACACCATCGGGGCGGACCTGTTGACCGGGTACGAGATCGGGACGGATGCAGGCCGGGTGCGATTGGCGTTTGCGGGAGGGTTGCTGGGGCACTGGGCCTGCTGGACGCGGCAGGCGGTGGCGTTCTGGCGGGCGTGCAGGGAGGCGAGGCAGGCGGGGGCGGTGCCGGCGGACCTGTTGAGGTTGTCGGCGCGCGTCACCGAGGCGAATGCCGCGCTGTTCGATGCCGCGAACGGGTATGCCGGGTGCATTGCGGGGATTCATCAGGTGCTGTCGGGGCAGGGACTGATGGCGGGCACGCGCTGCCTCGATCCGAAGGAGACGCTGTCTGCGGGGCAGGCGGAGGAGATCGAACGGATTCGAAGGCTGTACCCGGAACTGCCCGATGACGCCTTTGTGGCGGCGCAGCGGGACAAGTGGTTGGCGGATTGACGGGAAGCCGAAGCCGGTGTGGCACGCTCGACAAATGACCGTAAACGCCGTGCATATGCACGGAGATTGGGGCGATGGGATGGAGGGTGCCGGTGTGGGAAAGGAACGCGGTCGGTGGGGCGGCGAGGGTGGGTGGGTGCATTCCCGGGGATTGGCTGAGCAGGCCGGGGCGAGAGGAAAATGAGCGTAAACGGCGTGCATATGCACGGAGATTAGGGCGATGGGATGGAGGGTGCCGGTGTGGGAACGGAAAGCGGTCAGTGGTGGGCGAGGGTGGGTGGGTGCGTTCCCGGGGATTGGCCGAGCAGGCCGGGGCGAGAGGGAAATGAGCGTAAACAGCGTGCATATGCACGGAGATTGGGGCGATGGGATGGAGGGTGCCGGTGTGGGAACGGAAAGCGGTCAGTGGTGGGCGAGGGTGGGTGGGTGCATTCCCGGGGATTGGCTGAGCAGGCCGGGGCGAGAGGGAAATGAGCGCAAACGCCGTGCATATGCACGGAGATTGGGGCGATGGGAAGGAGGGTGCCGGTGTGGGAACGGAACGCGGTCAGTGGTGGGCGAGGGTGGGTGGGTGCATTCCCGGGGATTGGCTGAGCAGGCCGGGGCGAGAGGGAAATGAGCGTAAACGGCGTGCATATGCACGGAGATTAGGGCGATGGGAAGGAGGGTGCCGGTGTGGGAACGGAACGCGGTCATTGGTGGGCGAGGGTGGGTGGGTGCATTCCCGGGGATTGGCTGAACAGGCCGATCCGGATCACTGGGTGGGCGTAGGGACCGGGGATTCCGGAGCGGGGGTCCCGTCGGGAGCCCGCAGGCCGTAGCGGCGCATGGTTTCCTCGTCCATCTGGAACGGGACACGGGCCCTGGTCCGACGCTCGGCCTCGGCGCGATGCCAGTCGGCCATTGCATTCTCGTCGGCGGGTTCAGGCCAGACGCCATCGCGGGCGAGCCACCATTGGCGGGTTCCGGGGTTCGGATCATCCCAGGTCGCGTCGCCTCCGTGGTCGATGCCATTCTCGCCGACGCTCCAAAGGGTGAATCCGGAACCTGTGTCCCGGCGGTACCGGATGGGTTGACCATCCATTCTGTCGATCGGCACGGATGCGAGGAAGTCCGGTACGAGTTCCGCGAGGGTGTCGGGGAGACGGGCATGGCGGCGGTCGAACCGTTCCAGGGCGATGCGGGTTTCCAGGAGGGAGCGTTGGGTTTGTGCCTGCAGGACTTTCGCGACGGTCTTGTCGAGCGACTCGACGAATCCGGGGAGGACATGCGCGGAATAGAAACGGCGCCATGGGGCGGCGGGGGCGTCGGTCGAACGGTCGGCGGTCCATTCCTTGAGGCGATTCGCCGAGCCTTCCCTGAGGATTTCCTGTCGGGACAGGATGACCGGTTCCAGGTCCAGGAGGAAACGCGCGAAGGCTTGATCGTGCCAGCCGATGCGACGGATACGGTCGGCCATCCGGACCGAACCCAGCACCAGGCGTCCCACGGCCCGCTGGAACAGGGTGGGTTCGCGCGGAGGCTCGGTGTTGCCATCGAGGTGGAGGGTGTGGGTCCGGGTACCGAAGTCCAACGCGGCGTAGGGCGAGGGTTCACCGGGGTTCCATTGGCGCAGGCGGTGCAGGGCACGGACCATGGAAGTGGCATCCCCGTGCAGGCCCAGGAGGGCGCCCTCGGGCGCATCGGAGGAGGGAAGCGCCGCCTGGAGCCGGGCGAGTTGCGGCTCGGTCCAATCCCCGGCGTGCAGCACGGAGGCGGCCCGGCTGGCGGCGGTACCGGCCACCGAGAGGTGGACCAGTTGGGCGATAAGGAAGGGCGCATCGGCGAGGTCCCGTTCGATTCGGGCCATGGATTCGAGATCCGAGACGGCGGTCTCGAAGTCTCCTCGACGAGCCGCCTCCAGGGAGGCCATTCCCAGGGCGAGAGCCGCGCTCTTGGAGGCGGACAGTCTGGTCAGGAGCTTGGGCCCAGGGTCGAGGGGATCCTCGACGGACGGACGGCGAGGGGCGTTGAGGGTGTCACGGAGCGATTGGAGGGCCCCGGCGTGGGTCTGCGCCCATCGGGCGATATCCTCCCAGGAATGGGTCTGACTTCCGGGATGACCCCAACGCTCCACCCGCGTGGCCGGCACGATGCGGCCCGGGGCGATGGACGGTACCATGGGAACCTGCAGGCGGGTGGCACCCAACGACTCGGCTGCGGTCAGGAGATCGGGGAGGGCCGTGTCGGAGGCGGGCGAAGGTGCGGGCGGCGTCGGATCGACCTCGAAGGTCACGCCACGGCTCTGCAGTTCCGAGAGTGCCGAGGCCAGTTGGAGTCTGCCTTGCCCATGATGGAAGGCCAGGAAACCCGCCACGCCAAGGAGCAGGGCGAGCACGAAGGCGAACGGCAGCCGGCTTCGACGGATCATACTGGAATGTGGGTTGCGACGCGGGGGAAGGTCAATCGCCGAGGGATGCGGAAGAGTTCATTTCATGCATCCCGGAGTTGTGGGGTGTGGTGCGAACTCAGCGAAGCCTCGCCTCGGAGGGCCGAGTTCCACGAGGCCGCAACGGAGTGGTGCGATGGAATGAGGACTCGCGGAGCTCGTCCCTCCGAGAGGTGAAGCAGGGTTGGGAACCTGAGGCGCTCCGTCTTTGACTGGACGGTGGGGGATCTGGTTGGGTGGAGGGGTGAAGACGGAGCGGACGGCATCTTCGGAGGGAGGTCAGCCGGCGGGGGGCAGGGGACCGGGGCGAGGTGGCCGGTCCCGGGGCCGGCGTCGGTGGCGCTGGATCATTCTTGGAATGGTGGCGGCCCTGCTGGTCGGGGGCTGGCTGTCGGCGCGTCCTGCATGGCGTTGGGTGAAGGCGGTGCGGGCCGAGCGATTTCTGGCCGAGTCGGAGACCTTCATTCAACAGGAGGAATGGACGCGGGCCCTGGAGCGGACGCGGTCGGCGCTGCAACTGGCGCCCACGCACCCGACGGTGTTGCGCCACGCGGCGGAGCTTCATGGGCGGTTCGGGTCGGAGGGGGCGCTGACGTATTACGAACAGTTGCTGGCGACGGGGAAGGCGAAGGCGTCGGACCGGGAGCAGTATGCGGCGGTGGCGTTCGGGCTGGGGGATGCGGGGTTGGCGGGTGCCTTGATCGAGGAACTGCTTTCGTCGCCGCGGCCGACGGCGCGTACGCTTCTGTTGGGGGCGCAATACCGGGCGTTGCAGCAGCAACCGACGGAGGCCATCCGGCTGGCGAGGGAGTGCCTTAAGGTCGAGCCGAACAACCCGACCAACGCGCTGGCGCTCGCCACCTTCCTGAGCACGAGTCCGCGGGAGGTGGACCGCGAGGAGGCCATGTCGGTCCTGTGGCCCTACGCTGAGGCGGAGGGGCCGCTGCAGATTCGGGCCCTGGCCACGATCGTCAGGGCCCCCGGGACGCCGCGGTCCGACCGCGAAAAGGCGGAGGCGCTGTTGCGGGCCAAGGCGTCGCGGACGGTGGACGAGGAACTGCTCCGGCTGGAGGCCGTGGTGTCATTGGATCCCTCGATGCGGGTGCGGATTGCGGACGAGGTGGTGGAGCGGATTGGGCGCAGTTCGCCGGAGGCGATGGCGGCGGCGGCGCACTGGCTGAACCGGCAGGAACAGTTTGCGCGGACGCTGGGGCTGGTGTTGCCGGACGTGGCGCGGACGCATCCACGCCTGACGCAATTGCGTTACGAGGCGTTGGTGGGGGTGGGACAGGACCGGGCGGCGTACGATTTCATCCGGGCGGATGGTGTTCCGGGCGAAGCGGTTGCGCTCGAGTTTCTGAGGTGTGCGGCGGCGGCACGATTGAACGACGACGCGGCGGTGGACGGGCATCTGCGCAACCTGCTGACGCTGACCCGGCGGCAGCCGCGGCAGATGCGGGCGGTGGCGGAGTTTGCCTTGCGGCATCGGCGCACGGAGATCGCGACGGAAGCGAACCGGATTCTGAGCCGGCATCCCCGGGAAGCGGAGGCTGCGTACCGGTCGCTGCTGCGGACCGCGGCGGCGGAGGGCGAGACCTGGGCGGCCCGGGATTACGCGCGGAAGCTGGCGGCCCTGCGGCCGGACGACGAGTCGGCCCGGCTGCAGGTGGCCTATTACGACCTGTTGCTGGAGGAGGATGTGGACCGGGCGTTTGCGACGATCGAGGGGCTGCACCAGGCGCGTCCGCGGGATTTCCAGCGGCGGGTGGCACTGGCGCTCGGGCATCTGCGCCGGGGCGAACCGGAGCGGGCGGGTGCCCTGATCGAGGGACAGATGGTGGTCTGGAGGGATCTGCCTCCGTCGGCGCGGGCGGTGGTGGTGGCCACGCTGGGGGCCAACGGGCGGTCGTCCTCGGTGGCGCGGCTTCTACCCCGGGTGCCGCTGGCGCGGCTGCACCCTGAAGAGCGCGAACTGCTGCGTCCGCACCTGGCGGGCGCGGTGAGCCGGGGGATGGAAGAGGCGGGGGACGGCGGGGCCGAGGAGCTTTGAGGGAGGCGGATGCGGCGATTTGCCGCCACACCGGGAGCGGCGAATGGGCGGGGGGCGATGATGGAGGGCGGCGACGGGGCGCATCACGGCGAGTCTGTGAAGGCCATCCGGTCGCGCTCCCAGGCCTCGAAGTCGGCAGGCCGATCGAAGCGCTTGATTTCCGTGTGGCCGTCAGCGAAGGCGTAGGTCTTGTAATAGCCTTCGGGCGTTGTGTCGGCGGCTGGACGATGGAAGGGGTCCTTCTCCCGGATCAGGATGGCGCGGGCGGGGTCGGCGATGGCATGCGCGGCACCGCGATAGACGACCTCGAACCGGTCCGGATCAAATGCACCAAGGATTCCGTCCATGGAGCCTTCGGGCAGATGGGGAGCAGCTTCCTCGAGGGATGCGGGAAAGCGGTTTCCATTGGCCGCCGCAAAGAGGTGGAAGGCAACGGCCCAATTCTTCATGTTGAGCCGTACGTCTCTTGGGCACGGGATTGCGCGGGTGGGGTGGATGGGGGCGATGTGGAGGCACGGGGGGCGAGCGCCGACAGACGTTGGCGGGTAAGGGGGTGGGGTTGTGGAGGTGGAGTTGGGGTGGATGGCGCTATCCGTCCCTTTCCGGTTGAAAAGTGCGGGTGGAGGTTTCTTGCTTGGGGGCATGAAGCCCATGCGCCCCGCCTTGCGGACGAACCGTCGTGCCTTTCTGAAGACCACCGGCCGGTTGGCGGCGGCCTCGGCACTGGCCGGGGTGGCGTTGCCGCACGTGCATGCGGCGGACAGCCAGACGGTGCAGGTGGCGCTGGTGGGGTGCGGGGGACGGGGCACGGGAGCGGCGGCGAACGCGCTGGCGACGCAGGAGGGGCCGGTGAAGCTGGTGGCGATGGCGGACGTGTTCGATCGGCGGATCCGCAACAGCCATGAAGGGCTGCAGAGGGAGTACTCGGAGCGGGTGGATGTGCCGGAGGACCGCCGATTCCTGGGGTTCGATGCGTACAAGCAGGCCATCGACTGTCTGCGTCCGGGCGATGTGGCGATCTTCACCACGCCGCCGGCGTTCCGGTGGGTGCATTTCAAGTACGCCATCGAGAAGGGGGTGAACGTGTTCATGGAGAAGCCGATCACCGTGGACGGCCCCTCGACGAGGCGGTTGCTGGAGTTGTCGGATGAGGCGGACCGGAAGGGGTTGAAGGTCGGGGTGGGGCTGATGGTGCGGCATTGCCGGGGGCGGCAGCAGTTGCACCAGCGGATTCAGGACGGGGAGATCGGCGAGTTGACGTACATGCGGGCGTACCGGATGGGGGGCCCGGCGGGGAACCCGGGGCCGCGACCGGCGGGGATCAGCGAGCTGATGTACCAGGTCCAGCGATTCCACGGTTTTCTGTGGGCGAGCGGCGGGTTGTTCAGCGACTACAACATCCACCAGATCGACGAGTGCTGCTGGATGAAGAATGAGTGGCCGGTGCGGGCGCACGCCACGGGGGCGCGGTTGTATCGGGGGAATTCGATCGACCAGAACTTCGACAACTACTCGATCGAATACACGTTCGCCGACGGGATGAAGTTCTTCTTCACGGGCCGGAGCGTGAACGGGTGCCACGACGAGTTTGCGAGTTACGCCCACGGGACGACAGGATGCGCGATTGTCTCGACCCATGTGCACACGCCGGGGCGGGTGCGGACATTCCGGGGTCAGAACTTCGCGAGGGCGGACATGATCTGGGCGTTTCCGCAGCCGGAACCGAATCCGTATCAGCTCGAATGGGACGACCTGATGGTGGCGATCCGGAAGGACCAGCCGTACAACGAGGCCCGGCGCGGGGCGATTGCCAGCCTGGTGACTTCGATGGGCCGCATGGCGGCTCATACGGGACAGGTGATCACCTTCGATCAGATGATGGACTGTCCGCACGAGTTTGCCCCGGAGGTGGACCGGTTGACCGCGGATTCGCCGGCGCCGCTTCTGGCCGACGCCAACGGTCTGTATCCTCAGCCGGAACCGGGACGGAAACGGGACCGGGAGTACTGAACCGGCCCGTCGGCTTTTCCCCGGCGAGTTTGACCGGACGCCCGCTTTTCCCGGCGAGGCCGGGGCGGGCGTCCGCAACGGATGCCTATCGTCGGCCTATCGTCCGCCTATCGTCCGCGGGCGCGGGCGCCGCAGCTCTGGATGGCGGCCGCCTGGCGTGGCGTGAGAAGGCCCTGATCGCGCCACGACTGGTTCAGCTTCGCGAGTCCGCTGACGAACTGTCCGTGATTTTTCGAGTGGGCGGCGAGGGCATCGATGAGGTCGTTGAGCGTGCTGCCATCGGGGAACAGAAGATTGGGCACGTGGGTGTCGCAACCTCCGATGGTCACATTGCCGCCAACGCCGCGGGAGTTCGGAAAGGCGTCGCAGGCATCCCCGATGCCGTCTCCGTCGGCGTCGGCCTGGTCCGGGTTCGGGATGAGGGGGCAGTTATCGAGGATGTCGGGGATGCCGTCGCCATCGGCGTCGGCGGACGGGTCGGCCGTGGCGCGGATCTCGATGCCGAAATTGATGTTGGGTTCTCCATCGAAGGTGAACAGGGCCCAGTCATCCCCGGGATTGGGATAACCACGCAGCCAGTAGTCGGCGAAGCTGGTGCCGGTGGTGGGAGGGTCGTAGAGGATGGGTCCGGCGTCGCCTTCGGCGACCGAGAGACCGCCGAAGGCCACACTGACCGCCAGCACGTCGGGGAGCACGACGGTGCCGGTGAGATCGGTGAAGACGGCCCAACCCGATTCGGAGGCGACGATGGGCACGGTTTCAGAGAACAGCACGGTACCCGGGGTATTGAAGCCGAAGCTTCCGGGGGTGGGGGCTCCGTCCATGCTGTAAAGAGTCAGCGTAAGGGTTTCATCGCCGTCGAAGTTCTCACCATGATAGGCGATGGTTGCTCCGTGAAAGACACGGTGGCCGGGACCGAGGGTGACTTCATCCGCGGCTTCCACATAGGGGAATCCGGCTAGATAGGTGCCCAGTGGTTCGGACAGGTTGTAATAGACGATGGAGGCGGCCTGAGACATGGGTGCGCAAGCGAGGGCCGCGATGACGATCAGGGGGGTTCGGATACTCATGGTACGACTTCGATTCCGAATGTTAACAGGGTCCCGGGAGCTTTTCGGCGGGGCCCAAAGACTCCGCCAAGTCGATCCCAGGACAGTTCCCGAAAGTGGGTGGGGAATACCTCCGGACTGAGGACCGACGGTACGCAGGGGGTCGTGTGTGTCAAGCGCGCGATCGCAGCGCGCGATCGCTGCAAGACTCCCGCCATCCTCCATCGAATGGGGTGCATGCGGCCACGAGGGAGAGGGGGAAGCAGGAACGAACGATTTCCGGAGGCCGAAGGGGCTGGGGCTGGGGCTGGGGCTGGGGCTGGTGAGTGGGGAGTGGAGAGTGGAGAGTGGAGAGTGGAGATTACCGACCGGGCCAGACGGTGAGGTCCACCATTTCGCCGGGGAGGACGTGGAGCTCCGGGGGCAGGGCGACGGAAAAGGCGAGGCCGTGGTCCATGGTGAGGTTGAAGGGGCGGAGGAAGGACGGGGCGAGGATGGGTTCGATTTCGGCACCGATGTGAAGGATGTGGGAAGTGGCGGTGCGGGCGGGGCGGCCGCGGGTGCGGACCTGGACCTGCATGCCGGGCTTGAGGTCGAGCATGAGGGGCTGGCGGACGTAGGCGAGGATGCGTTCGGAGGTGGGGGCGGCGACGATGGCGACGACGGAGCCGGGGACGAGGCGTTCCCCGGTGCGGTGGTTGACGACGCTGATGATGCCGTCCATGGGGGCGCGGAGGAGTTGATCGCGCTGGCGCAGGAGGAGGCGCTCCTGGGCGGCGAGGGCTTCGGAAATGACATCGAGGGCGCCGCCCTGGGTGCGGCGGTGGGTGGTGTCGAGGGTATGGACGGCCTCTTCGAGACCCTCGACCACGCGGGTACGTTCGTGGACCTCGGCCTGGAGGGCGTCGAAGGCGGACTGGGCGAGATCGAACTCGGCATCGGAGACGATGCGATCGGCGCGGAGACTGCGGTTTCGTTCGAGGTCGCGGCGGGCGTTTTCGAGGGTGACTCGGGCGGTGGCGAGGTTGACGCGGGCTTCGAGCCAGCGGGCGCGCATGGTTTCGACGTTTTGTTCGTTGCGGGCCTCGTCGAGGGCCATGCGGGAGCGCATCAGGGAGAGTTCGGAGCCGAGGACGGCGAGTTCGGAGCGGATGGCATCGGGGTCGAGGATCTGGAGGGCGCCGAGGATCTGGCCGTTGGTGACGGGCTGGAAGCGTTCGACGGACCAGTGGATGAGGTGGCCGCCTTCGACGGCGGTGACATTGGCGCGGATGGGTTCGACCTCGCCGAAGATCTGGAAGCCATTGAAGCGGACGTTCCAGAGGATGGTGCTGGCGAGGATGGCGCCGAGGAAGGCGAGGGTGGGCAGGACGCGATGGCAGAACTCCCGCAGGAGATGGCCCGGCGGGCTGGGGATCGGTTCCAAGCGGGATTCCATGGTTAGAGTTCCGACTCGTCTTCGGCCTTGACGGTGGTGACGCGGGAGACGCCGTGGAGATCGCGGAGTTCGGCGATGAGATCGGGGGTGCGGCTGCTATCGCGCAGGAGGAGGCGGTAGGAAAGGTCCACGCCGCCGTATCCCTCGTTGGTGCGCTGACTGGCGCGGACCATGGCGCGGCTGTGGCGGGTGAGGAGGCGGTCGAGGGAGGCGAGTTCCGGGAGGGGGCGGGACCAGTGAAGGTTGAGGATCATGTCGTAGCGGTGCCGGGCGCCGAAGTCGGAGATGCGTAGGTAGAGGAAGAGGGCGACGCCGAAGCCGGCGCCGAGGACGGCGGTGGCGTATTTCTGGGTGCCGGCGGCCATGCCGAGGACGATGGTGGTGAGGATGTAGCTGGTATCGAGGGTGTCGCGGAGGATGTTGCGGAAGCGGACGATGGCGAAGACGGCCATCAGGCCGAAGGCGGTGACGAGGTTGTTGGCAAGGACCTGCATCACGAGGGAGACCACCACCGGGATGACGATGAGGGAACTGACAAAGCTTCGGGAGTAGGAGAGGCCGGGGTGGGTGTACATGTAGGTCCAGGCGAGCGCCTGGCCGCCAAGGAAGGCGAGCAGCATGCCGAGGATCACGGCGGCAAAGTCCGTGGGGACGGCGGCCATGTCGGCGGTTCGGAGCCAGTCCATGAGAGGGGCTGCGGAGCTAGGGGGAGACCGGCAGCGGTCGGTTGGCGGGCAGTTCGGGATCGGAGACCGGGGCGGCCCAGCCCCAGGCCTCGCCGCGGAGGGCGGCCTTCAGCCGGTCCTCGCCGTAGCGGGCCACGCCGTCCGCGTACTTGGCGGCGGACGACTGGCGCAGGTTGAACACCCGCACGAGTTCCTGCCACCAATCGGGAAAACGGCCGGTGAACTTGAGTTCGAGGATGACGCGGTGACCGAAGACGCGGAGCGGATCGGCCATGCGGGTTTCGAGGCGGGCGACCGGTTCGGGTTCGAACAGGACGTCGCGGTCGAGGGTGACGCGGACGGAATTGTCGCGGGGGCTCATCCAGGCTTCACGCTGGTAGGCGACATGGGCGACAGGACGGGCGCGCAGCTCGATCATACGGGTGACGAAGGCCTGGAGGCCGGCGAGGTGCCGCGGGTCGGCCGTGGCCAGTTCGGCGGGTGCGGGGAGCTGGCCGGCGACGAGGCGGTCCACGGCGTCGCGGTGGACGGCGCCGCGCTGTTTGAGGATGGCATTGTTCATGCGGCGCTTGATTTCGAAATAGACGGGCGCCGACGGGCGATTCTCGTAGAAGCGGACACGGAGTTTGAAGCGGTTCTTATTGCCGTTGATGGTGTGGTGGTAGGTCGCGAGCCCAGGGGAATCGAGGTACAGGCTGTGGACGGGGTAGGAGAGATTGGGGCGGGTGGCGCCGAATTCGTCCAGCTCGAGGTAGGAGCTGATGAAGTCCCTGGCGGCCAGCGCAACATCGTCGGACACCTGGTACTTCAATTCCAGGCGTTGCATCTGCAACCGATCTTCGTTCATGGGCCCGGTTCATCGTGCTCCGGCGCGCCACCAGGCTGTCACCGGAATGTCACGACATCGCGACAAGTAAGACGCGACTGACCTTGCCTCACCGGCTCCGAAGCGACAAGCGCCGAGGGATGGAAAAGCCGGCGGCCCGAATCCTGGGCGAGCGTATTGCCTTGAGGATGGTTGAGGCCTTCCTGGGGGTCTGGTGGGATCGAGCCCTCGTTGCGGGGAAGGTGCGGCGACGTGCTGGCGGATTGGGAGACGTCATCGCGGGGACAACCAGCTGGCGGGTTGCCTGTCGGTCCGTGCGGGCGTTTCACGTTGCTCCGCCGCTCCATTCGAGGGCCGTCGTCAGGGCAACTGAGCGAGAGCGGCTTGGGTCCGGGCGGAACGATCGCGCCAGTCGGCGAGTCGCTGGCGGTGTTCCTCGAGGACCTTGGGGGGGACTTTGGCAGTGAAGTCCGGATTGGCGAGGCGTTCCTCGACCTTGGCGATCTCGGCGCGGACCTTCTCGAGTTCGCGAGTGAGGCGGGTGCGCTCGATTTCCGGATCCACCAGGCCGGCCAGGGGCAGGAAGAGGTCACCGAGGGCGTTGCCGACGCTGGGGGTGCCGCGCTCGGGGGTCCAGTCGTGGGCGGCGGGGTCGAGAGGGGCGGCGTTAAGGAGGATGCGGAGGGTATCCCAGGCGTCGGGGGGGAGGGCTCCGGCGGGGCGGAGGATGAAGCGCGCCTTGCGATTGGCAGGGATCTGGAACTGGGCGCGGAGGTTACGGCCGAGGGTGACGAGTTCGAACTTGGCGGCGGCGAAGGTATCGACGGCGGGTTCAAGGCCCCAGAGGGCGCGTTCCTCGTCCTCGAGCGGCTTGGGCCAGGGGGCGTTCATGATGGTGGTGCCGCCCTGCTGTGGGGGCATGTCGATGGCATAGCCCAGGCCGTGCCAAAGTTCCTCGGTGATGAAGGGCAGCACCGGGTGGAAGAGGCGGAGGGTGTGGCTGAGGACGAAGTCGATGACGGCGAGCTTGTTCGCACGGGCGGGTCCGGGATCGGCGGCGAAGGCGGCCTTGCTGGCCTCGATGTACCAGTCGCAGTACTCGCTCCAGAAGAAGCGGTGGAGGATCTGGGTGACTTCGTTGAAGCGGTAGCCGGCGTAGGCGAGGTCGAGTTCGGCGATGGCCTGGTCGAGGCGGAGGAGGATCCAGCGGTCGTCGTGGGTGAGGAGTTCGGGCTGGATTTCAGCCTGGACGGCACCGCCCTGGAGTTGGCGGAAGCGACAGGCGTTCCAGAGCTTGTTGCAGAAGTTGCGGCCGAGTTCGACGTTGCCCTCGTCGTAGATGACGTCCTGGCCCAGGGGGGCGGAGCGCATGACTCCGAAGCGGAGGGCATCGGCGCCGTAGCGATCGACGAGGACGAGCGGGTCGGGGGAATTGCCGAGGCTCTTGGACATTTTGCGGCCCTGTCGGTCCCGGACGATGCCGGTGAAGTACACGTTGCGGAACGGCACTTCCCCCATGAACTCGTAGCCGGCCATGATCATGCGGGCGACCCAGAAGAAGAGGATGTCGGGGCCGGTTACCAGGTCGGTGGTCGGGAAGAATGTGCGGAGGGTGGCGTTCTGGGCATCGCGGTCGGGGTTGCCGGTCCAACCCATGGTGGCGAAGGGCCAGAGCCACGAGCTGAACCAGGTGTCGAGGACATCGGGGTCCTGCTCCCAGTTTTCCGGGTCGGGAGGCGGCTGGACATCGCACCAGATCGCGGGCTGGGCGGTATCCGGACGGGTTTCGATGCCGGGGTCGGAGGAGGTTCGACGGCGGTACCAGACCGGGATGCGGTGTCCCCACCACAACTGGCGGCTGATGCACCAGTCCTGGAGATGATCCATCCAGTGATCGTACACCTTGGCCCATCGGCCGGGGAAGAAGCGCAGGGGGCCGCTGGCGGTCGGAGGGGCACTGGTGGAGTGGGACTGAGAAGTGTCGGTGGCGGCGTCTTCGCTGCCGCCGGGACGGACGCAGGCGCGGGCGGCATCGACTGCCGGGTAGCGAAGGAACCACTGTTCGCTGAGGCGGGGTTCGATGGGAACGTCGGCGCGTTCGCTGAAGCCGACGTTGTTGACGTAGGGTTCGGCCTTGTCGAGGGCACCGATGGATTCGAGGAGTTCGGCGGCTCGCTGACGGCCGGTCATCCGGTCGAGCCCGGCGAGTCCGGCACCGGCGAGGGTGTTGAGGGTGCCATCGGGGTTGAGGACATCGAGGACGGGCAATTGATGGCGCTGACCGATGTCGAAGTCGGCCCGGTCATGGGCGGGGGTGACTTTAAGGACGCCGGTTCCAAATTGGGGATCGATGTGAGCGTCACCAAGGATGGGGATGGGGGTTTGCTTTTCGACAGGAAGGGGGCGCCGGACGTGCTTGCCGATGAGATGAGCGTAGCGGGGGTCGCCGGGATGCACAGCCACGGCGGTATCGGCGGGGATCGTTTCAGGGCGCGTGGTGGCGATGGTGAGGAAGGTGCCGGGTTCCTCGACGACCTCGACGCGGAAGTGGTAAAGGAAGCCCTTTTGTTCCTTCATGATCACTTCCTCGTCGGAAAGGGCGGTCAGGGAGACCGGACACCAATTGACCATCCGGCGGCCGCGATAGATCAGGCCCTTGCGGTAGAGCGACACGAAGGCGTTCTGGACACAGCGGGAGTATTCCGGGTCCATGGTGAACCGTTCCCGGCTCCAGTCGCAGGAGGCGCCGATCTTCTTGAGTTGATGGATGATGATGCCGCCGTGTTTCTCCTTCCATTCCCAGACCCGTTCGAGGAAGGGTTCGCGTCCGAGATCATTGCGGTGCTGGAGGACGCCTTCCTTCTTGAGGTGCCGTTCGACGACGGTTTGGGTGGCGATGCCGGCGTGGTCGGTGCCGGGTAGCCAGAGGACTTCTCGTCCGTCCATCCGTGCCTTGCGGGCGAGGATGTCCTGGATGGTGTTGTTGAGGACGTGTCCGAGGGTGAGGACGCCGGTGACGTTTGGGGGCGGGATGACGATTGCGTAGGCCGGACGGCGGTCGGTGACGCGTGCGGGATCGGCGGTGAAGCAGCCGTGTTCCTGCCAGAAAGCATACCATTTTTCTTCCACGGACTTTGGCTCGTAGGCCTTCGGGATCTCGCTCATGTCGTTCCGTGAGCCTAACGGAGGAGCGTTTCCGGCACAGCAAACTTTCGGGAGCGGGCGGACGGGGATTGAGGGGGACGGGTGGGGTTAGGAATTTGGACGCGGGTGGGATCGACTGCCCCAGGCACTGCGGTGCCGAGGCGTGTGCGCCATCGTGAGGGTGGCCTATATCATGATTCTGACGCTGCTCCCTAC
>JAHCBA010000053.1 GCA_019634625.1 Verrucomicrobiia bacterium | reverse complement strand
GTGGACGGGCGGACCGGACCGTGGACTTGACTTGGTGGAGGGCTGGGGGGTACAAGCGGCGCCGATGATTCGGACGGAAAATCTGCTGGCTCTTCGACTGGCGCTGCCGGGTGGCGGCGCGGTGCGGGGTCTGGCCGGTTTCTGACCGATTTTCAGAACGCGATTTGACCCGCCCGCCGCCGCAGAACGGCGGCGGGTTTTTATTTGCCCGACGTCGGGAGCGAAGGCTGGCACAACCGAGAACGACACGATGTTGACGAATCCGAAGACGAAGTACCGACCATTTCCCGTGGTGCGATTGCCGGACCGGCAGTGGCCGGAGCGGGAGATCACGGCCGCGCCGATGTGGTGCAGCGTGGATTTGCGGGACGGGAACCAGGCGCTGGCGGTGCCGATGAACATCTCGCAGAAGCTGGAGATGTTTGAGGGGCTGGTGCGGTGCGGCTTCAAGGAGATCGAGGTCGGGTTTCCTGCCGCGTCGAACACCGAGTTCGCCTTTCTGCGGCGGTTGATCGAGGACGGGCGGGTGCCGGAGGGCGTGACGATCCAGGTGCTGGTGCAGGCGCGGGAGGATCTGATCGAACGGACGGTGGAGTCGCTGGCGGGGGTGCGCCGGGCGATCGTGCATTTGTACAACTCGACCTCACCGGCGCAGCGGCGGATCGTGTTCGGACTGGAGAAGCCGGAGGTGTTGAAGATCGCGGTGCGGGGGACGCAATGGGTGAAGGAGCGTTTGCCGCGTCTGGCGGGATCGGACATCCGGTTCGAGTATTCGCCGGAGAGTTTTTCGGCGACCGAGGTGGAGTTCGCGCTTGAGGTCTGTGAGGCGGTGTCCGAGGTGTGGGGACCGACGCCGGAGCGCCCGATCATCTTGAATCTGCCGGACACGGTGGAAGTGGCGATGCCGAACGTGTATGCGGACCAGATCGAGTGGTTCATCCGGAACCTGCGGCGTCGGGACACGGCGATCGTGAGTTTGCACACGCACAACGACCGGGGGACGGGGACGGCGGCGACGGAGCTTGGGTTGCTGGCGGGGGCGGACCGGGTGGAGGGGACGCTGTTCGGGAACGGGGAGCGGACGGGCAACCTGGATATCGTGACGGTGGCGTTGAATCTCTACATGAACGGGATTCACCCGGGGCTGGATTTCTCGGATTTGAACCGGCTGCGGGAGGTGTATGAACGGTGCACGGGGATGACGGTGCCGCCGCGACATCCGTATTCCGGGGAGCTGGTGTTCACGGCGTTCAGCGGGTCGCATCAGGACGCGATCCGCAAGGGATTGCGGGCGTGGGAACAGGTGACCGCCGGGGGTCGCGACGCGGTCTGGGACATACCGTATCTCACGATCGACCCGGGCGATGTGGGGCGGGAGTACCGGGAAGTGATCCGGGTGAACAGCCAGTCGGGGAAGGGCGGGGTGGCGTACCTGTTGGAGTCGGAGTTTGGCATTGAGCTGCCGAAGGAATTGCAGCGGGAGTTTGGACCGATCGCCAACGACGAGGTGGACCGGCTCGGCCGGGAGGTTACGGGAGCGGAACTGAAGGCGATGTTCTGGAGGGAATATGTCGAGCGGGTCCAGCCGTGGCAGTTGCTGGGATTCCGGACGGAGAGCGGCGCGGGCGGGGTACGGGCCGAGGCGCGGTTGCTGCGTGGGGGGGAGACGGTTGACGTGACGGGGCAGGGGAACGGGCCGATCGCGGCGTTCGTGCATGCGCTGGCGGCCGGGGGGGCGCCACGGTTCGAGGTGGCGGAGTACAGCGAACGGGCGTTGAGCTACGGGGAGGAGGCCTCGGCCATTGCCTATGTGTGCCTGAGGTTCGGGGATGGCCGCCAGAGGTGGGGGGCCGGGGTGGACACC
This sequence comes from Verrucomicrobiia bacterium, assembly GCA_019634625.1. Taxonomy (NCBI): domain Bacteria; kingdom Pseudomonadati; phylum Verrucomicrobiota; class Verrucomicrobiia; species Verrucomicrobiia bacterium. Next base: position 35,927 of record JAHCBA010000053.1, on the reverse strand, counting down.
AACATCGAGCTGGCGCCGATCCGGGCGATTCTCAGCGCCTTGAACCGGGGTTAGGGTCGGCGTCAGGTGTCGAGTCCGGCGAGGTAGCGTTCGCAGTCGATGGCGGCGGCGCAGCCCTCGCCGGCGGCGGTGATGGCCTGGCGATAGACGTGGTCATGGCAGTCCCCGGCGACGAAGACGCCGGGGGCGCTGGTCTCGGTGCCGCGGCGGGTCTGGATGTAGCCGTTGTCATCCATGGCGACCTGGCCCTGGAACACCTTGGTGTTGGGGACATGGCCGACGGCGATGAAGACGCCGGCGCAGGGGAGGGTGCGTTGTTCGCCGGTGGCGACGTGCTGGAGCCGGACGGCGGTGACCTTTTTCTGCGCGGGATCGAGGATGTCGGTGACCACGGAATTCCAGATGGGCTGGATCTTGGGATTGGAGAGGGTGCGGTCGGCCATGATGGGGGAGGCGCGGAGCTGGTCGCGTCGGTGGACGAGATGGACGGTCGAGGCGAAGCGGGTGAGGTAGGTGGCCTCCTCGCAGGCGGAATCTCCGCCGCCAACCACCACCACGGGCTGGTTGCGGAACATGGGGAGGGCGCCATCGCAGGTGGCGCAGTAGGTGACGCCGTGGGTTTCGAGGGCGCGTTCGCTGTCGAGGCCGAGGTGACGATGGCTGGCGCCGCTGGCGATGATGAGGGACTGGGTTTCGACGGGTTTGCCGTCGATGGTGAGGCGGAATGGGGGGGCGGAGAGATCTGCGCCTTCGAGTTCGCCGAACTGGATGCGGGCGCCGAAGCGTTCGGCCTGCTGCTGCATGCGGGTCATCAGTTCGTAGCCGTCGATGCCCTCGGGAAAGCCGGGGAAGTTCTCAACGATGCTGGTGGTGGTGAGCAGGCCGCCGGGCATGGGGCCGGCGAGAACGAGGGGGCTGAGGTTGGCGCGGGCGGTGTAGATGGCGGCGGTGAGGCCCGCGCAGCCGGTTCCGACGATGACGACCTTCTCCAGTGGCATAGGGGCGGGCACGGTACCGTGGACGGCGGTTGAGGCAAGTCCGGGGGATGGATAGGGTGGGCGGCGTGCCGGTACGATTCACGATTCTGGGGAGCGGGAGCGGGGGGAATTGCGCGTACCTCGAGACCGGGACGACGCGGTTGCTCATCGACGCGGGGTTCAGCGGCCGGCAGATCCGGGACCGGTTGGCGGGGATCGGGCGGAGTCCGGAAACCCTGACTGGGATCCTGCTGACGCACGAGCACGGCGATCATGTGCGGGGATTGGCGGGATTGACCGCGCGACTGGACGTGCCGGTGTACTGCAACCGCCTGACGCGGGAGGCGGTGGAGGCGGGGCTGGGACGGCCGCTGAGGGCGGCGTTGTTCCAGACGGGGGCCAGGTTCGAGGTGGGGGACGTGACGGTGGAGACGTTTTCGGTGCCGCACGACGCGAGCGATCCGGTGGGGTTTCTCCTGCGGGCGGGAGAGTGGAATGTGGGATTCCTGACCGATCTGGGGCATGCGACCAAGCTGGTTCTCGAGCGGGTGCGGCCGGCAAATGTCCTGGTGCTGGAAGCGAACCACGACCTGAAGTTGCTGCAGGACGATATGCGCCGGCCGTGGGCGACGAAGCAGCGGATCCTGAGCCGGCACGGGCACCTGTCGAATGCGGCGGCGGCGGATGCGGCGGAGCAGTTGGTTTCGGAGCATCTGCGGACGATTTACCTCGGGCATCTAAGCCGGGACTGCAACCGGCCGGAATTGGCACACCGGGAGGTGTCGGAACGGTTGCGTCGGGTGGGGGCGACGCACATTGCGATCGAGAACACGAGCCAGGAGGTGGCGGGGCCGACGCTGGAACTGGTGGAAGGATAAGGATGAAGGATGGGGGAAGGCTCGTGTTGGGTGGACCCTGGACTTCCGGCTTCGCTGAAAACACTGAAACTGAAAACTAACAGTCAGGCTCAAAGATACTGACTGTTGACGGTGTTTTGGCCGAGGGATTCATCAAATTGTCAGGCTCATGGTTATTGACGAATTGATTCAAATAGTCAGGCTCCTTGTTATTGTTATTGACTGTTGACGTTGACGGCGGTGCTCCGGCTGTGGGTGCGCGCAGGGATCCGGTCCTGGCGATCACGGGGGGGTGAATTTGTGCGGGGCGTCAACAGTACAATGCCGGGCCCATTAGGACTACTTGGGTTGGCCCTTCCGAACGGCTGCCTCGTCCTTGATGACTCGTGAATGCATGGTTTCTGCACGGTGCATCCCGGAGTTGTGGGTGAGGAGGCGGCGAATCGGAGGGAAGACGGGCTCTGCGAGACTTCAAGCCAACGCTCCAGCCCGTTGCGGCCGCGTGGAACCCGGTCCTCCGAGGCGACGCTGCGCGAAGTTCGCAACTCTCCCCACGACTCCAGGAGGCACGGTTTCTGAGCCGGAGTTGCAGATCGCCCTTTACAGCCGAAGTCCGGCGGTTAGCCTCGACGGCATTCAACGTTCACGAACGATGCTTACCTTGACCCGTTCTTTGCCCGTGTTGGTGGTTGCGATGGTGGCGGTGGGTTGTGCCGGTCCCGAGAAGAAGCTGGGACGCGGGATTTCCAACCTGACTGAGCTTGCCCGCGGGGGGGAGATCTCCCGGTCGATGGAACAGACGACCCTGTGGGAGGGCACGCAGGCGGGGATGACGACGGGGGTGATTCGAGGGATCAACCGGAGCGTGGCAAGGACGCTGATCGGGGCGGCGGAGGTGGCGACGTTTTATGCGCCGTGGCCGAAGGACGGGGGATGGACGTACGATGCGTGTTACACGCCGGACGGGCCGATCTATCCGGACTACTCGGTGGCCACGTACAACGAGTCCTGGGGTGGCCTGCGCCTGCCGGAGATGCCGGGGACACCGGATTCGTACCCGGGCGGGGCACCGGCGATGACGTTCATGGACACGGATGCGAACCTGGGGGTAAGCGGCGGGTCGGTGTTGCCGTTCTATCCGTTCGGCCGGTTCAAGATCAACGAGCAGTAGGAGGACGGCGGGAAGACGGCGGCGTCCATTTTCCAGCAGGCGCCAACCGTGGGTTGGCGCCTTTTTCGTTTGTGGTTCTCGATCGCACATCGCCGTGCAAGGTCAACCTGCTGCTGAATATCCTGGGGCGGCGGGCGGACGGCTTTCACGAGTTGGAGACGGTGATGCAGCCTTTGGCCCTGACGGACCGGCTGAGGTTCGAGCGGCGGGAGGCGGGGATCGAGTTGCACTGTGATCATCCGGGATTGCCGCTGGATGCGGGGAACCTGGTGTATCGGGCGGCGCAGCGGTTTTTGGAGGGAATCGGGGGTGAGGGAGGGGTGGTGATCACGCTGGAGAAGCGCCTGCCCCTGGAGGCGGGTCTTGGGGGAGGGAGCGCCAATGCTGCAGTGACCCTGAGGGCTCTCAATGAGCTGTTTGGCCATCCGCTGGACGCGGAGGCTTTGACGCGGGTGGCGGCGGAACTGGGGTCGGATGTGCCGTTCTTCCTGCAGGATGGGCCGGCGCTGGCGACCGGTCGGGGCGAACAGGTGGAGCCGCTGGCACCATTCGAATTGCTGAAGGGGTGCGGCATGGTGCTGGTGCATCCCGGGTTCGGGGTCTCGACAGGATGGGCGTACGGGGCGCTGGCCCAGTACCCGGAGGCGCTTCAGGGACGGCGGGGTCGGGCCAGGGAACTGGTGGCCGTGCTGCGGGGAACGGACCGCGGCGCCCTGGCGGACGCTCTTTACAACGCGCTCGAGGCGCCGGTGCTGCGGAAGTACCCTCTCCTGCGGGTGGTGCAGGAGTTCTTCCGGTCGGAAGGGGCCCTGGGGACACTGATGTCGGGGAGCGGTTCCACGACGTTGGCGATCGCGCCGGATCCGGGGATGGCGGAGGGGATGGAGCGCCGGTTTCGGGAAGTGTTTGGGCCGAGCGGGTGGGTGGCGACGGTCGCGTTGTAGGGAGTGCCCTTGGTTCAGCCGAGGATGGATTCCAGGACGCGGCCGTGGACGTCGGTGAGGCGGAAGTCGCGTCCGCCGTAGCGGTAGGTGAGGGCTTCGTGGTCGAGTCCGAGGAGGTGGAGGACGGTGGCCCAGAGGTCGTAGAAGGTGCAGGAATCCTGGACGGCGTAGTACCCGAGGTCGTCGGTGGCGCCGAGGACGGTACCGCCGCGTATGCCGCCGCCGGCGAGCCAGAGGCTGAATCCGTAGGGATTGTGATCGCGGCCGTCGGAGCCCTGGGAGAACGGGGTGCGGCCGAATTCGCCGGTAAAGACGACGAGGGTTTCATCGAGGAGACCGCGTTCCTTGAGGTCTTCGAGGAGGGCGGCGAGGGGTTGATCGACCTGGCGGGCCATGGTGCCGTGCCCGTCCTTGAGGGCGCCGTGCTGGTCCCAGGGGTTGGCGGGGCCACCGGCGCCGATGCCGACGGAGACGCAACTGAGTTCGATGAACCGGACGCCGCGTTCGACGAGCCGGCGGGCGACCAGGCATTGGCGGGCGTAGGCGGCGAGGTCCGGGGTTTGGGAATCGACGCCGTAGCGGGCGAGGGTGGCGGCGGACTCGCCGGACAGGTCGCAGAGTTCGGGGACGGCGGCCTGCATGCGGTAGGCGGTTTCGTAGTTGCGGATGGCGGCCTCGATCTGGGGGTTGGCGGTATGGCGGGCGAAGGGGAGGTCGAGGAATTCGAGGAAGGCGAGGCGACGGCGCTGGAGGGGGTCGGGTTCGGCGGGCTGGATATTGTCGAGGGGCGGGGTGCGGTCCACCTGGAGGATGGAGGCCTGGTGTTCGGCGGGGAGGAATCCGCTGCTGAAGAGGCCGACGCCGCCATGGGGGGGGACGGCACCACCGCTTTGGAGGACGACGAAGGTGGGGAGGTTGCGATTGGCGGAGCCGAGGCCGTAGGCGGTCCAGGCGCCGGCGCTGGGATGGCCCATGAAGGGGAAGCCGGTATGGACGATGTAGTTGCCCTGGGCGTGTTCGTTGACGGCGGTGGTCATGGAGCGGATCACGGCGAGGGAGTCGGCGTGTTCGGCGAGGCGGGGGAAGAGGTCGGTCATTTCGACGCCGGACTGGCCGCGGGGGCGGGCGTCCCAGGGGCTGCCCATGATGTTGCCGTTGTCATTGAACATGGTGGGCTGGACGGGGACCGGCATGGGCTGGCCGTGGCGGCGTCGGAGTTCGGGTTTCGGGTCGAAGGAGTCGAGGTGGGAGACGCCGCCGCTCATGTAGGCGAAGATGACGTGTTTGGCGCGCGGGATGGGCGATGTCGGGAGGCGGGAGTAGGCCGGGGTACTGGCACGGGCGAGGCGGGCGGGTTCGGCGAGGAGGGAGGCGAGGGCGACGGAGCCAAAGCCGAGGGAGCAGCGGCGGAGGGCTTCACGGCGGGAAAGGAAGGGGCGGACGGGGGCGGCTTGCATGGGGATCAGGGGATGAAGATGAACTCCTTGAGGTTGAAAACGGATTGGGCGAGGTCACGCCAGGCGGCGAGTTCGGCGTCGGGCCCGTGGGCGGTGGCGAGGTCGTCGAGGTAGGCACGGACGGCGGCGCGTTCCCAGTCGTGCGGGGGTCGGGCGAGGGCTTCCTCGAAGAGGAGATCGAGGCGGCGTTCCGGGCAGGGTTCCCCGGTGCGGAGCCGCCGGGTCCAACGCTCGGCGAGGGCGACGATCGCGGGGTCATTGAGGAGGGCCAGGGATTGGGCGGGGACATTGGTAGTATCGCGGCGCCCGAGGGTGGCGAAGGGTTTGGGGCCGTCGAAGACGTCGAGGAAGGGGCTGAGACTATTGCGGCGGATGGTGAGGTACACGCTGCGGCGGGCGGAATCCCCGAGGGCATTGTCGCCGGGACCGAACATGGCGGTATCGAGGCGGCCGCCGACGGCGAGGAGGGCATCGCGGATGGCCTCGGCTTCGAGACGCCGGACGGGCATGTGGGAGAGGGCGGTGTTGTCGGGGTCGATTTCGATGGCACGCGGCGAGGGGACGCTGGCGCGCTGGTAGGTTTGGGAATGGACGAGGTAGCGGATGAGGCGACGGGCGGACCAGCCTTCCTGGAGGAAGCGGGTGGCGAGGTGATCGAGGAGTTCGGGGTGGGAGGGTGGATCGCCGAGGCGCCCGAAGTTGTCCACGGTGGGGACGATGCCGCGGCCGAAGAGGTGATGCCAGATGCGGTTGGCGAGGACGCGGGCGGTGAGGGGATTGTCGGGGCGGACGATATCCCCGGCGAGTTGGAGGCGGCCACTGATCGGGGTGTCGTAGGGTTGGCCGGAGACCAGGGCCAGGTAACCGCGGGGGACGGGGTCGCCGGGTTGATGGGGGTTGCCGCGGGCGAAGTAGGGGAAGTCGAGTCCCACGGTTTCGAGGATGCCGGGAGCGCGGCGCGGTTCGGGGATGGCGTCTTCGAGGCGGCGATATTCGGCGACGAGGCTGGCGAGGTGGGGGAGGTCGGGGAGGGAATGGGGCAGGAGATCGCGGTGGAGGCAGGTGCGGAGGAGGGTCCAGTGGGCGTCCTCGAGGGGGGGCTCATCCGGCGCGCCGGCCCACTGGGCGATGGCGTGTTGGAGGGCGTGGCCGAGGCGTTCGGCGAGGGCGTTGAGGGAGGCGGGAGGGGGGTCGGCCCAGAGGGGGACGAGAGGGGGTGCGGGATCGGGCGGGGTTCCGGGTTGATCGTGGAAGACGATCCGTTCGACTCCGAAGAACGAGCGTCCGTCCGGGCCGGGGCGGGCGCGGTTGCGGGCGGTGACTTCGGGGGCGGGTGCGAATTCGAGGTAGGCGGAGGTGCCGCGCCGGTAGGCGGTATTCAGGCGGACCCAGCTCGAGGTGGCGCGCTGAAGGGTTGCCTGCGGGAAGATGTTGCCTTCGCCGAGGGGGTAGTGGTCGGAGATGAGGCGGACACGGGCACCGTGACCGCCGAAGGCGCGGACGCTGATGAAGTCGCTGTCCACGCGGAATCGGGGCGAGGTGAGGACGCCGTTGTGTTTTTGGGACAGGCGATGGGTGACGATGGCCGCGGGCCACAGGTCGGTGAGAAGCCGGTCGCCCGAGGGCTCGACGGCGAAGTCGCCGGGAGCATCGAGGGCTTCCGGCGGGTTGGGGCCATGGAAGAACCAGTCGTTGGCATCGGGGCCGGCGAGGTTCCAGGCGAGGCGGTGGGCGGGCGGTTGGGGAGCGGTGGAGGAGACCGGGTCCGGCGTGGATGGGCCTGCGATGGATTCGCGCAAGGTCTGCCAGGCGGCGGGGAAGTCATGGGGCGGGACGTGACGGAGCCGGGACCAGGCGTGGAGGGGATGGGCGGGGTCGGACTGGGCGGTATCGAGGATCGACTGGAGGTGGCGGCGACGGGCGTCGAGGCGGGGATGGTCAGGGAACCCGGCTTGGAAGGCGGCTTGGGCGGCGGCGAGGCGGGCGGTGAGGTCATCGTATTCCGCGCGGCGTTCCGGCGGGAGTGCGGCGAGGATCTGGGCATCGGTGAGGGGATGGGGGCCCAGGTTGAAGGAGGCCTGGACCTGGTCCGGGGACAGGGCGCGGTCGTAGAGGCGGGCCTCCTCGATTTCACCGGCGAAGAAGGGGTTGCCCCCGCCGGTGTGACGGAGGCCGAGGAGGACGCGGGCCGCGCCGGTCTCGAAGGTGCGCAGGGTGCCTTGGGAGCCGGAGGGGGTGTAGGCGGTGCCGTAGGGGACCCCGTTGCGGTACACGGCGATCTGGTGGTCGGCGGAATAGACGATGGCGAGGTGGACGGGGGCGTCCGGGGAGGCGGATTCCTCCGGGCCACCGAGGGACCGGGTACGGCGGAAGGCGTCACTTCCGGCGAGCCATTGGCGGGGCTGCTGTTCGGCGAAGACGAGGCTGTCGAAGACGGCGCCATCGAGGGTTTCGATGGAGAGGACGCCGCCGCCGCGCTGGTCGAGGGTGGCAGGGGCGACCCAGGCTTCGAGGGTTTTTTCGCGGAGGGTACGGTCGAGGGGCGGGGTACGAAGGAAGGCGCCGCGTCCATCGAGGACGAGGCGGCCATCGCGGAGGATGGCGTTGCCGTGCAGGGTGCCGTGGAGGACGCCGATGGCATCCGAGGCATCGGTTTCGAAACTCCATGCGGCCATGGGCCGGGGGATATCGGATGGGAAGGCGAGTTCCGGGTGCCGGGCTTTCCAGGCGGCCCTGCGTCCGGCGCTGAGGAGGGAATCGCGTTGATGTTCGAGGGCGGCGATTTCGGCGAGGGGCGCATCGCCGGGTAGGGGGATCAGGGACGTGTCGGGAAGGGTGCCGAGGGTCTGGAGGTGGGCGACCCACTGGTGGACGTGGTGCGACCACGCTTCGGCGAGGCCGTGGCGGATGCGGCCCTTGAGTTCGGCGAGGGTATCGCGGTGGACACGAAGGCGCTCGGGGAGATCGATGGAAACCTGGGTGGGCCGGCAACTGGCGAGGATGCTGAAGACGGCCTGGAAGTCGTGTTGGGAGATGGGATCGAACTTGTGATCGTGACAGCGGGCGCAGGAGACGGTGAGGCCCTGGAAGGCCTTGGTGAGGGTGTCGATCTGGCTGTCCACCGTCTTGACCTGTTCGTCGAGGGTATCGACGGGTTGGAAGCCGTGTTCGACGAGGCGGTAATGGGCGGTTCCGAGGATGGATTCGTTGAGGCCGGCGTCGGGATCGATGCGCGGGGAGGCGAGGAGATCGCCGGCGACGTGTTCGCGGATCAGTTGATCCCAGGGAACGTCGGCGTTGAAGGCGCGGATGAGGTAGTCGCGGTAGCGCCAGGCGTTGGGGATGTCGGGATCGCCTTCGCTGCCGTGGGTTTCCGCAAAGCGGACGAGGTCCATCCAATGCCGGGCCCAGCGTTCGCCGAAGCGGGGGGAAAGGAGGAGTCGATCGACCAGGCGTGAGTAGGCGTCGGGGGAGGTGTCATCGAGGAAGGCGCGGATTTCGTCGCGGGTGGGGGGAAGACCGGTGAGGGCGAAGGTGAGCCGGCGGATGAGGGCTGGGCGGGAGGCGTTGGGGGCCGGGACGAGGCCGAGTTCCTCCTGACGCCGCTGGAGGAAGCGATCCACGGGATGATCGGACGCGTGGGTCCCTGAGGGGGCCGGGATTTCGGGATCGGTGAGGGGTTGAAAGCTCCACCAGTCGAGGCGGGTCTTGAACGTGACATCCCACGAGGTGTCGGCTTCCGGATCGACGGCGGGCGAATCGCGTGGGTCGGGGGCGCCGTTGCGGATCCAGGCGGTGAAATCGGCGATGGCGGTGTCGGGCAGCTTGGGCCGTTTCGGCGGCATGGCCAGGTCGGGATCGTCGTGGCGGATGACCTGGAGGAGCAGGCTGGCTTCGGGATCGCCGGGGATCAGGGCGGTTCCGGAATCGCCGCCGTCCAGCAGTCCCTGACGGAAGTCGAGGCGCAACCCGCCTCGCTGGCGGTCGGGTCCGTGGCATTCGTAGCAGTCAGAAGCCAGGACGGGGCGAATCCGCTTTTCGAAGAACTCGACGGCCTCGGGGGACAGCGTGGCAGCCGTGGCGGGCAGGCAGGCCAGGGACAGGGCGAGTCCGAGGACAGGTGGGGGCACGAGGCAGCGCATCATCGGAGCGGCATTGAGACAGGGCTGGGAACTGGGAGAAGACTGTGCCGGGGTCCGGGTACGGACGGAAGCGGAACTTGGCGTGCCGGCGTCGGGGGCGGCAACGGAGCTCCGATCACGAGGCGAGGGCGGCCTGGGTTTGCCGGGTCAGCGGATTGTCCGGGTCTGAAGGACCACGGAAATAGAAGAGGCTTGAGGCAAGGAACCGGTGGCGCAGGGCGGGTCCGAGGTGGACCAGGTCTTCGAGCACGGCGGAGCTGAACTTGTAGTCGTGGGAATTGCGGCCTTTGAGGAAGATCCAATGGCGGGCGGCCCGGGCGACGCGATCGGAATCGGCGTGGGTTTCGAGCCAGGCGAGGAGTTTGCGGCAGGCGCGGAGGCGGTCGTTGCCGATTTCGGCGAACACCTCGTCGAGGCCCTGTTCCGGTGCCGTGGCCTCGAGGGGCAACGGTTGGAAGTCGTCGATGCGGACGCCTCCCTCGCGGGGCGTCCCGCGGAAGAGGGGAAGGAACGAGGCATTCTGCAGGAGGAGGAGGCGCCGGGTGGCAGGATCCGAGCACCGCGTCCAGGCGTAGAGGACGGCATTGGTGAAGGTCACCGCATGGAGGGACACGATTCCCGGGGCGCGGATCATGCGTTCGCCGGCGGCGGCGAGGCAGGCCTCGAAGAGGGATTCGGGCGCGATGCCGCCACGCACTTCACGGACGACATGGTCGCCCGCCTCTTCGGGCGACGCGGTGCGGAGGGCATCGATGAGGTGACGGGCGGCCTCGGGGCTTCGCCGGCCTGCCAGCCAGGAGGCGGGAAACTCCCGCAGCCTGGGGAGGTTGGAGCGGAAGGGCCGGTCGGCGGCGTAGTCGCTGCGGGCGGGGTTGCCGGGGTCGTTGCCGCGATCGAGGAGGGCGTAGGCGAGGGAGCGGAGGACGGGTTCGGCGTGGTGCCAGCCGATGACCTCGAGGGTGCGGAAGCTGTTGGCGACATAGATGGCCTTGTGGCCGATGTCGCGGAAGTCGCGGACGCCGAGCCGGCAGAAGAGGTCGAACAGTTCGTGGGCTCCGGCGGTGCGGGCGAGGCCGGCTATGGCCACATCGGCGGCGGCTTCGTCCCAGTTCTCCATGGCCTCGATGAAGGCCTGGCGCGCCCGGTGGGCGGGGGGCACGCGCGATTCGTCCACCGGGGCGAGGGTCCAGTCGCCCTGGGCGCGGTCCTGCGCCTGGGAACTCTTGAACTGGTCGATGGCCCAGAAGATGGGCAGCCAGCGGTCGCGGTCGGAGGATGCCATGCTGGCGAGGTGGGCGGAGTTGACCACGAGGACGGCATGGAACTTGAAGCCGACCGGACGGGGCTGGATGTTGCGCACGCCGGCGAGGAGGAGGGCGGCGAGCAGTTCGGGATAGGTGACACCCTGGCGCAGCCGCATGGCCACCTCCCCGATCACGCGCTCGCGGGGGGTGTCCTCGAGGAGCCGGACCAGGGGTTCGATGCCTGCATGAAGGCGGACCCCCTCGGGTCCGATGCGGGCTTCCTCGGCGGAGACTGTGGGAAGACCTCCGAGAAAGCCCAGGGGAGACAGGGAACCGAGGGCGGCCGCGCCGCCCGCCAGGCGAAGGAAGCTGCGTCGATGCGTCATGAGAGATTTTGCCCGGGAGGGCGGTCGGCCCGGCTGCATGCCGGGCGAGGCGCCTTCCCATGGGGTCTCTTGTGTGTGACTCCGTTCCGACCCAAGGCAAGGGGAATCCACCGGGAATCAGGCGGTGGTGTTGGCGCGGTGTTCGGCGTGGCAGACGGTTTCGCGGAAGCCGCGGAGGAGGGAGGAGCGGCAGAGTCCCCAGCCGACGACGAGATCGACGACGACGACCCAGCCGAACCAGATGGCGAGGCCGGTGGGGAAGGAGACGAGGGAACCGCCGCGGGTGAAGAGGGAGACGAGGGTGATGGTGAGGGCGGCGAGGAGGGCGGGGCCGAAGGGGGTGATGGCGAGGGCGACGAGCCCGACGCGGTTCACGCTGGAGAGGGAAGTGGCGAGGCGGAGGGCGATCCAGGAGAGTGCATGGGTGTCGAGCAGGATGGCCGAGGCCATGGCCAGCATGAGCCAGCGTCCGTTCTGGGCGGCTGCGTCGTCCGAGGTGCCGAACCCGGTGAAGGCGACGAAGACCTCGGCGGCGGCGAGGAGGAGGACGGGACGGAGGAAGAGGCGGCGGAGGGCGAGCCGATGGCCGCGGATGAGATCGCGGTCGGTGAGGGCGGTGCAGAGGAGGAGTTCGAGGGCGCCGGAGCGGCGGTCTTCGAGGAGGCGCATGGACGATTCGGCGACCACCCAGGAGGTGAGGATGAGGTGGACGGTGAAGGCGAGGGGGACGATGAGGAACCAGGTGGGGCCGCCGAACATGTCGGTGCCGTAGGTCCGGAATCCCCAGGCCCAGATGAGGACGATGGCGAGGACGAGACCGTCGGCGTAGAAGCGTTTGCCGGGGTGCCGTTCGAGGAGCCAGACGAGCGGGTGAACGTCGAGGGTGCGGCGGCGGTGACCGGCCCGGGCGGCGGGATGGCGCGGGGTGAAGACGCGGTCATCCACGGTGCGGCGGGCGCCGGCGTCGCCGCGGCTTTGCCAGGTGGATTGGGCGAGCAGGCTGGCCATGGCGAGGAGGGCCCAGCCGAGGAGGTGGGAGGGGAGAAGGGCGATCGGAGCCGCGTTGGCGCCGGTGAGGGAGATGCCGGAGATCAGGGGGTAAATGGGGCTGAGGCCGGCGACGAGCCAGGCATGGGTGGAGGGCTGGCCGAAGTAGGTGCCCAGCCCGGCGAGGAGGAGGGGGCCGACGAGGAGGACGAGACCGACGGTGAGGGCGGCGAAGGTGGCGCGGCGTTCGTCCCAGCTCAGGGAGGAGACGCAGATGCCGAGGCTGAGAGAGACGAAGAGGAGGTTGACGACGGCGACGGTGGCGCCGACGCCGGCGGCGATGGAGACGCCGCCCATGAGGATGGGGAGGGCGAGGAGGGGGAGGAGACCGAGCAGGCCGTAGATGGTGTTGAGGGAATTGGCGGCGAGCTTGCCGAGGATGATGTCCCAGCCGCGAAGGTCGGTGAGAAAGAGGAGGCCGAGGGTGCCTTCGCGTTTTTCGCGGCTGATGCAGTCGGCGGTGACGGCGACGCTGGCGAGGAAGGCGTAGAGGGTGGAGAGGAGGATGAGGGCGCGGAACATGGCCATGCCCTGGGCGGGGGCGGGGATGCCGCGGGCGGACTGAAGGCCGGCGATGAGGGCGACGAAGGCGAGTCCGGCGGCGGCGACGCCGGTGCGCCAGCGGTAGGCGGCGGGGCCGCGGGCGGCGATGAGGAGTTCACGCTCGACGATGGGAAGGAACTTCATGCCGGGGTCGGGGAGGGTTGGCGATCAGGGCTGGTTGGCGAGGTAGATCGCGGTGCCGACCAATCCGGCGGTCAGGCCCCCCACGAGGATGGCGATGGCGAGGCGCTGGTAGAACTTCCGGCGGGCGCCGTGCTGCATGGCCGGCAGCAGGTACCACCGGTCCCGTTCGGGATCGCGTCGGAAGCGGAACTGCATAGGGTCAGGCCGGGGTGGAAGGAACGGATCGGACTGGGATCGGGATTTCCACCGTGTGCCGGGCTTCTGCATACCGGCCCACGGCGAATTCGCGCAAGGCTTGCGGCAGGCGGCGGTGCGTCCAGAGGAGAAGTAAGGTGTTCACGGCGGCGCTGGTGACGGCCCAGGCGCCGACGAGGGAATACGGGCCCGGGGAGGAGCGGGTGGGGTGGGGGAAGGCCTCGTTCCAGAACAGCCACCCGACGAGACCGAGGAGGAAGAGCAACCAGGGGAGGGCGAGAACGGCGGCGACCGTTCCGGCCAGGGCGCTGATGTAACGACGGGAACGGAGGCCGAGGGTCATGCCGACGCGGGCGAGGGTGTGCAGGTCGAGGATCAGGGTTGCCGCGAGGACGACGAATAGGAAAGCCAGTTCCCACCGGGTGGCGTGGGAGGCTTCCAGGGTGCAGCCGACCGCGAAGAGGAGGGCGCCTGCGGCGAGCACGGCGCCGAGCGGCGCGGCGATCCAGCGTTCGAGTCCGTGCCGGTGTCCGCGAAGGAGTCCTTCGACGTGCAGGGGGGTGCAGAGGAGGAGTTCGAGGGCGCCGTTGTGGCGGTGTTCGTGGAGGTGCCGGGTGGCGACGGTCGCGAGAACGGCCTTGAGCCAGAGCGCCGCGAGGAAGAAGGCGGCCAGGCCGAGGCTGCCCTGGAGCCATTCGCGTCCGAGTTCGGCCAGGCCCGAGGCCCAGAGGAAGGCGAGGACGGCGAGACCGGTCCAGACGATGCCGGTCGGGACGGGATCGCGAAGGATGAGCCAGGCGAAGGGGTCGCGATTGAGGACCGGACTGCGGCGGGCGCGGAGTGCCTCGAGGTCGGGGGAGGGATGGGTGGCGGGGCCGGGTTGGGGTGCGGGTTCGGTGCCATGGCGCCAGATGCGGGGCAGGGCGAGGCAGGCGGCGACGAGAGCCGACCAGGCGAGGGCATGCTGGATGGCGAGGCTGGTCCAGAGGATTCCGGGAGGTGCGGTCCCGCGCCGCATCCATTCCATGGAGGCCAGGAACGGCGTGAAGGGGTTTGGCCAGAGGAGCCAGCGGAAGGAGGGGGCGGCGCGGGTGTTTGAAAGGGGGGTGGACGCGGGGCTGAGCCATTCGACGAGGCCCCAGCGGACGAGAGGGAGTGCGAGGGTGAGGAAGGCGAGGACGCCGAGGGTGCCGCCCACCGCGGCGCGGGCGTCGCGGGCGAGGACACTGGCGAGCAGGCCGAGGGCAAGGGAGAGGAAGAGGGTATTGAGGAGGGTGAGGGCGATGGCAGCGACGACGCCGGGGGCGATGCCGCCGAGGAGGAGGGGCAGGGCGAGGACGGGGAGGAGGGCGACGAGGGCATCGAGCCAGCGGACGGAGTGGGCGACGAGTTTGCCCAGGACGACATCGTGGCTGCGGAGGGGGGTGAGGAAGAGGAGCCCGAGGGTTTCGTTGCGTTTCTCCCCGCTCACGGAGTCGGCGGTGCCTAGGACGCCGCCGAGGAGGGCGAGCAGCAGGGCGAGGGCGGAGAGGGCGAAGAAGACCACATGGGCCTGGGTGGTGGGTTCCTCGTGGCCGGTGGCCCAGAGGAGGACGGAGGCGGTGACGAGGCCGAGGGCGGCGGCGGTGCAGCGGCCACCGTGGGTGCCGCGGCGCCGGGCGGCGCTGCGGAGTTCGCGATCGACGATGGGGAGCGCCTTCAAGGAGGGAGATTCTTCGTCGCAACGCGGCCGTTCATGGCAACGGTTCAGCGTCGTCCGTCGTACCACATGGCGCAGGCTTCGCGGTCGCGCGGGGTGGACAGCGGGCGGAGCAGTCCGCGGGCGAAGAAGCGGAGCAGGTACCGGCGGGGATAGAGTTTGAGGCGGCGGGCGGAGCTGACCAGGGGATGGCGGGTGAGGATGATGGTCCGTTTGCGGCGGCGCCGGGCGAGGGCTTTGAGGCGGCGGCTGAGGTCCAGTTCCTCGGCGGCGTAGAGGTCGGGATGGAATCCGCCCACCTCCCGGAAGGCGGCGGCTTCGACCAGGATGAACGAGCCGGCCATCCAGCGGAAGAGACGGCTGGCGAGATTCCAGCAGCCGACGAGGACAGACTCGATGGGGGGGAGGTTTTCGTCGAGGCGGACCACAGCGCCGGCGAAGAGCACATCGCCCGAGGCGATGGCGTTGGCGGCGTCTTCGAAGAGGGCCCGGGTGGGGATCGAATCGGCATCGAGGAAGAGGAGCCAGTCGCCGCATGCGGCGGCGGCGCCGGCATTGCGGGCCCGGCCGATCTGATTGACGGGTTCGAAGACGACCCGGGCGCCGGAGGCGCGGGCGAGGTCGGGGGTGCGATCGGAGGAGTTGTTGTCGCAGACCACCACCTCGTGGTTCCAGCCGCGATCCGTGAAGGCGGGGAGGGCGTCGCGGACGGCGGCGAGGGTGCGGGGCAGGAGGCGCTCCTCGTTGAAGGCGGGAATGACGATGGAGACGGTCATGGACCGAAGGGGAGCGGGGGGAGGATGTCGGCGAGGAGGCGGCCTTCCTGGCGCAGGTAACGTTCGTGGTCGCGACGCGCCTGGGCGGCAAAGGGGTGGTCGATGGATTCGAGGACGGAGCGGCGATGGTTGAGGAAGTCGCGGGTCCAGGGGAAATCGGGACCGATGGCGTCGAGGACTTCGAGCTGGCGGGCGGGGGGCAGGACGGTGGAGAGGCGGTACCAGATGGTGGGGGCGGAGCGGGCGAGGAGGCCGACGGAAAGCGGGGTGGACCAGGCCTGGAGGAGGCGTTCGGCGTCCTGGGGCCGGTTGGGGGCGAGTTGGGCGGTGAGATCGACGACGCTGGAGAGGGAATCGCCGGTGACCCAGGGGTGGGTTCGCATGAGGTTGAAGGCGTGGACGAGATGTTCGACGGCCTCGGAGGGGTCGCTGTGGCGGAAGGCCAGCCAGGCGGTGGCGATCTGGGCTTCGGCGGGCCAGTTGCGGGCGAGGTCGTCGAGGAGGGGTTGGGCGTGTTCGGGGGTGCTGGCGCGGGCGGCGGAGACGGCGAGCATGATTTGTTCGGCGGGCGAGGTGATGGGTCCGGTCCAGAGGGAGATCACCTCGTCGTGGCGGTGTTGGGCCCAGGCGAGGATGGCGCGGGAACGCTGGAGGACCGCGCCTTCGGCGCCGGGCGGGAGGTCTGAGACGGTGCGGTCCTGGGTGAGGAAGTAGAAGCGGGATTCGAGGACGCGGTCGGGATGGAGGGCGGTACGGAGGTGGGGCGGGAGGTCGTCGATGGCGGCGATGGATTCGGCGAGGAGTTCCTGGTAGCGGAAGCCGGCTTCGCCGAGCTGGTTCCGGGCGAGGCCGTATTCGAGGACGTTGCGGTCGTCGGTGTTGAGGGTGACGGCGCTGGCGGCCATGCGGCGGGCGGTTTCGGGTCCGGCGAGGTAATGGCTGAAGAAACCCTCGACGGTACCGGAGAGCCAGGCGCGGCCGGTGGCCTCGGCGAAGAGGGGCTGGCGGAGGCGCTCGGTGATGTGGGCGAGGGGATAGGCGGGGAGTTCGAGGTGGCAGACAAAGGCGAGGTCGTTGGCCTGGGTGACCCAGGTTTCGACATAGGGGAAGACCGACAGGAGGGTGGCATAGACGATCTGCACCGACTCGTTGGAGAGCTGGTAGCCCTGGAGCCACTGGCTGAAGATCCCGCCGGGATTCAGGCGCTGGCGGACGGCCTGGTAGTATTCCCGGGTGAAGAGGCTGGCCACGCCGGCGCGGTAGGGGTTGGGCGGTTCGGAGACGATGAGGTCGTAGGAGCGGCGGGTGGCGAGGAGGACTTCGCGGGCATCGCCGAGGGTGACGTGGAGGTTGGTCTGGAGGAGGGCGTCGCGATTGACGGGGCCGAAGAACGTGGCGGCCGCCTGGACGACGGCGGGCTCGAGTTCCACCACGTCCACCCGTTCCATGCCCGGGACGTCGCCGATCCAGCCGGCGGAAGTGCCGGTGCCGAGGCCGATGACGAAGGCGGAGCGGGGGTCCGGATGCTGGATGGCGCTGATCAGGCCGAGCATGATCTGGGTGCCGGCATCCGAGAGGGCCGAGCCGTCGGGTTTGCCGTTGGAGAAGAGGATCCAGCCCTCGTCGCCGCGGGCGATGGCGATGCTGGATTCGCGGCCCTCGTACTCGGCGGCGAGGTGGCGGCGGTGGGCACGCATCTGGTCTTCGAGTTCGGCCGGGGCGGGCGGGAGGTTGAGAATGACGCCGTAACCGAGCGCGGTGTGGCGCCAGACGGCGGTGGGGCCCATGGCATGGAAACCGAGGGCCACGGCAGCCACGCCGCTGGCGAGGGTGGCGGCGAGCGGGAGGGTCGCCCAGGGACGTTCCCACAGGAGGAGGGCGACGAACCCGAGGATGAGGGTGAGCGCCACGGCGAGCCGCCAGCAGCCGGGGGCGGAGAGCCAGGGCAGGAGAAGGAACCCGCCCAGCAGGGAGCCGGCGATGGCGCCGGCGGTGTTGGCGGCATAGGCGGCGCCGACTTGCCGGGCGGCGTCGCGGCGTCCTTCGCCGAGCAGTCCCACGAGGAGCGGGAACTGCATTCCGGCGAGGATGGCCGGCGCCAGCACCACACCCGCCACGGTGACGGCCCAGCCGAAGGTCAGTCCGCTGAAGCCGAGGGACCTCAGTTGGAGGAGGTGAAAGGAGGTGACCGCCCAGCGGTCGCCGAGGGCCCAGGGCAGGGCGATCACGGCGGCCTGGAGGGTGGCCAGGACGGCGAGGGTTCCGAGGTTCACGCGTCCCGGGACGGACGCGATGCGGGCGCGGTAGAGCCAGCCGCCGAGGGCGATGCCGAACAGGACCATCGCGAGAATCAGGCCGAAGCAGTACACCGTCCCGCCCAGCAACGGAGTCAGCATCCGGAACCAGACCAGCTCGATGAGGAAGAAGATGAAGCCGGTGAGGGCCGCCGCGGCATAGACGAAGCGGGGCGGAGCCTTGGGCGGGAGGATGCGGGGCTGCCATTCGACGGGGGCGGGGGCCTGGCGCGGTTCGCCGGGGTCGCGGCGGGCGACGGCGAGGGCGACCAGGCCGAGGACGGCATTGAGGGCGGCGGAGATCCAGAGGGTGGAGCGGGTGCCGAGATTTTCGAGGGCCCAGAAGGTGGCGAGGAGGACGCCGAGGACGGCTCCCATGGCGTTGCAGCCGTACACCACTCCGAGCGCGCCCCGCTGCGGATCGGCATCGGATTCGACCCACTTCACCGCGGGCGGCAGGTTGCCGCCCAGGAGGACGCAGGGGAGGCCGATGACCACGACGGTCAGGAGCAGGTGCGCCAACGACGCGCCGGTCGGGCCCAGGATCAGCACGCCGCCGGTCTTCAGGTACACGGCCCGAACGAGGTCGAGCAGGAAGGGGGAAATGGCGACGGTCGCGGCGATGCCCAGTTCCAGGCCGGCGTAGAGGCGAAGGAGGTTGGGGGACCGTTCGGCGCGGCGGCCGAACCACCAGCCCCCCAGGCCGAGGCCGCCCATGAAGACGGCAAGGACGGCCGCGGTGGCGGGTGTGGCGCCGCCGAAGATGAGGCGGAACTCGCGAAGCCAGGCGGTCTGATAGATCAGACCGCAGGCGCCTGACGCCAGCAGGAGGGTGCCCAGGAAGGGGAGGCGCCAGGCGGGTGAAGGCGAGGGCGCGGTCAGCGGGGAGGAGGGGGTCATCGGCGGGGAGACATTCCGTTCGCGCCGGGCCGGGAGAGGTTCCCGGGAGGGATGGACGGGCGCCCTGTCAGGGCGGCCGCGCGGACGGGTGGAACGGACATGCGACGACGCTAGCCGAGCTGCGGAGCGCGTCGCCAGTCCGGGTTTGTCGTGCGTGCGCCGCGGGGAGCGGGGTCAGTGCATCGGTGAGTGCATCCAACCGGGAAACGAGAGGGTTCGTTCGATCCCTGCCACTATTCCGGGGCGGGCCGGTTCTTGTTCAGGCAGCAGTGTTTGAATTTGCGTCCGCTGCCACAGGGGCAGGGCTCGTTGCGGCCCGTCTTCGGGCCGGGGATGACCTGGAGGGATCTGGCGGTGGAGACGGCGCGATCGAGGCGATGCCGGAGGTACAGTTGCTGGAGCATCAAGTGACGGAGTTGAAGAAACTGGTCCAGTTTCGGAGTTTCTCTCCTGAGGGTGTCCATGAGGCTCCCTGGAGGGGGTGTTCCGGGAGTCCAGGGATTGAGGGGTTCCATCTTTCGGGTGGCGTAGTCGTACCGCACGGAAGGCGGTTTGCGGATCATCCCGGGCGGGACTCCGGACCCATCGAGCATCTTCAAGAACGACAGGATAGTTCCGGTGCAGGTGCAGCCGGGTTGAACGCAGAACTGGTCGTTCACAGCCCACATCTCGTCCTGGACCCTGAACTGAAATGTGAGGCCCAAGGGAAAGACCTCGATGAATCCGATCATCAGGCCCGAGCTTGAATCGGGCAGATTCTCGAAGCCGATCGTCTCGGGTTCGGCGGTGTGGATCAGGTCGAGTTTCTCGGCCAGGTACCACTCCCGCAGTCGCTGCTGGTCGGCATCGGTGAGCTGGCTGCGGATCGTCCGGTCGAGGCGATGGAAGGCCGGGTCCTCTTCAGAACCGGGTGCCTGGCGCAGGGTCCTGCCTTCGAGATCGAGCCACACGTTATGTGGAAACCCCCATGGCTTTCGCTCGACTCCGTCCTCCGGCGGCACGGGCGAAAGCTGAGCATTCAAACAGTGGCACCTCGCATGGCCGCAGACGCGCAGGGTGAAATCGACCGGAACATCGTCCACCGATGCCGGTGCCGGGCCATCGGAAAGCCGAACCCGGAGGCGCGGTTCCGCCCGGTCGGGCGTACGCCCCGGGAGCCAGAGCAGTTCGAGAGTGTGTTGCATCGAGATTTGCGTGCCTCACGACAAGTGTCTCAGAGCCGTCGCGTGAACCTCAAGGCGCGAGAGGGTGCGTCGATCGGGGGGGGGCACATCTCAGTTTTTTGCAGCAGGCCTCGTACTCGTAATCGTACTCGTACTCGTAATCGTACTCGTAATCGTACTCGTAATCGTAATCGTAATCGTAATCGTAATCGCCCTGCCCCTGCCCCTGCCCCTGCCCTCGCCCCCCCAGTTCCCACGCGGAATGGGAGGTTCGAACAAGATCGAACCCATCGGGCCCGCCACAAGGCGGCACTCGAAAAGGTGTGCCTGCGGGTTCGAGGACGATTACGAGGACCGCCCTTCGGGCTGAGTACGAGAACCCACGAGGGGAGGTTTGGGCAGGTTCCAAGGACCTGAGATGCGACCAAGTCGGGCAAATAGACGGAAATGGCATGCATATGCACGGAAGTCCCGACGATTTTGGGAGGGTGGGACGGCATGGAGTGGGTGTGGCGGGTTGCAGGGAGGGGGATGGAGGCTCGGGCGGAGAGGTGAGGCAAATGAACGGAAATGGCGTGCATATGCACGGAAGTCCCGACGATCTTGAGGTCCCCGGCGGCTTGACCGGGGGTGGGGGGAGTTCGCAGTGTCGGCGCATGAAGATCCCGATGGCGCTGGTTGGGCTGGTGGCCTTGTCGTGTGCGGCCGGGGCCGGGACGCGCGAGTTGATCAGCTTCGAGCGGCGGGTGCTGACGCAGGAGTTCTGGGCGGAGGGGGCGGCGGTGGGGGACATCAACCGCGACGGCCACCAGGATATCGTGTGCGGCCCGTATTGGTACGCGGGGCCGGAGTTCAAGGAACGCCGGGAGATCTATCCGGCGACGCAGAGTTTCAAGGTGAAGCGGGCGGATGGCACGGAGGAGACGATTCCGGGGTACGAAGGGGGGCTCGGGAAGAACAACACCTACTCGGACAACTTCATCGCGTACGTGGAGGACATCGATGGGGACGGCTGGCCGGACGTGCTGGTGCTGGGATTTCCCGGGGCGGAGTCGTGGTGGTACGAGAATCCGCGCGGGGGGACGGGGCATTGGAAGCGGCACCTGGCGCTGGACGTGACCGACAACGAGTCGCCGACGTTCGTGGATCTTACCGGGGATGGCCGCAAGGAGATCGTGTGCAGTTCGAAGGGGTCGTACGGGTGGGCGTCGCCGGACCCCGCGGATCCGCGCAAGCCGTGGCGGTGGCGGAACCTGTCACCGAACCGCAACTACCATCGGTTCACCCATGGGCTGGGGGTGGGGGATGTGAACGGCGACGGGCGGCTGGACGTGATCGAGAAGGACGGCTGGTGGGAGCAACCGGCGTCGCTGGAGGGCGATCCCGTCTGGAGACATCACCCGTACCTGTTCGGGACGGGCGGGGCGCAGATGTACGCCTACGACGTCGATGGGGACGGTCGGAACGACGTGATCACCTCGCTGGCCGGGCATGGGTTCGGGCTGGCGTGGTTTCGGAACGTGCCGGATGGGAAGGGCGGAATCACGTTCGAGGAGAACACCTTCATGAACAAGGAACCGGGTGAGAACCGGTACGGGGTGAAGTTCTCCCAACTCCACGCGATCGATCTGCAGGACATCGACGGGGATGGCTTGAAGGACATCATCACGGGGAAGCGGTTCTGGGCGCACGGTCCGACGGGCGATCCGGAGCCGGGGGCGCCGGCGGTGCTGTACTGGTTCCGGTTGGTGCGGGAGGCGGGCGGGACGGTGGATTTTGTGCCGTACCTGGTCGATGACGATTCCGGGGTGGGCACGCAGGTGATGGCGACGGACGTCACCGGGAATGGCCGGTTGGACATCGTGGTGGGGAACAAGAAGGGGCTGTTTCTGCACGTCCAGAAGGTGCGTCGGGTTCCGGTGTCCGAGTGGGAGGCGGCGCAGCCGAGGGTGTGGACTGAGGCGGCGGGGAGGTAGGGGACCTGAAACCTGAAGTCTGAGACCTGAAACCTGAAGCCTGAAACCTGAAGCCTGAGACCTGAGGCCTGAGACCTGAGGCCTGAGACCTGAGGCCTGAAGGCTGAGAGCTGACAGGGTACCTGCGGCCGGTGGGGTGGTATGAGGTGTGTCCGCAGGGCGGGTCCGTGAGGCGTTGTTCAAGGGGTGAACGCCGAGATGCCTGCCGTCGGAGCGGGCCGGGTTCCCAGGGGATGACCCTTGGATGAACCGCAATGCATGGACTCGCTCGTCCTTCCGGAAGTGAAGCGAGGGTGTGAAATCGGAGGGCCGAGTTCCACAAGGCCGCAAGGGGGTGGAACAATGGGATCAGGACTCGTCCCTCCGAACCGCTGCCTCCGCACTGGCAACGAGCGCATTGAGACGAACGCTGACGCCGCCCTCCGCCCTCCGCCCGCCTTACGCCCGGGCGTAGGAGGCGACATCCTCGATGCCGCCAATGCGGGTGCGCTGGGCGACGAGGGGTTCGGAAGGGTTGCGGTAATCGATGCCGGCGAGGCGGGTGAAGATGTCGAAGAGGTCGGTGTTGCGGAGGAAGCCGCGGAGTTGGTCGGCGCCCGGTCCGATGGCGGCCAGGGGGGCGAGGTCGGAGGTGTGGGCGGTGCCGGTGAAGCCGATGCCGAGGTGATTGGCGAGGAGCTGGCCGAGGGCGGCGACGTCGGAGTTCATCTGGCCGTAGAGGGTGGAACCTTTCTTGTCGAGGAACGGGAGGAAGGGCTCGACCTGGGTTTCGTCCGGTTTCCAGCCGGTGGATTCGGCGAGGACGGCGGCGGCGGCGGCGGGCGTGGGATCCTTGCGGAGACGTTCGAGGAGGATGGGGAAGGAGGCGCGGACCTGGGCGACGCGGGCGAAGCAGGCGGAGCTGTCGCGATAGCGGGTGCCCATGCCATTGAGGCCGAGGTTGGCATTGCCATGGTCGGTGGTGACGACGACCAGGGTTTCGGGGTGGCGCTGACGGAAGTCGAGGGTGACTTCGAGGGCGTCGTCGAGGGCGATCTGGTCGCGGAGGGCGCCGGCGGCGTCGTTGTTGTGGCAGGCGTGGTCCACGCGGCCGCCTTCGACCTGGAGGAAGAAGCGGTCGTGGGGGAGGAGGCGGTCGAGGGCGCGGGCGGTCATTTCCGCGAGGGTCGGGACGTCGCGTTGTAGATCGGGCTGCTGTCGATGATCGACGGAGTAAGGGAGGTGTCCGGTGGCGAAGACGCCGAGCCAGGGGGAGTTGGAGGGTGCGGCGAGGAATTCGGAGCGATTGCGGGCCACGGAGTAGCCGGCGGCGGCGAATTCGGCGAAGAGGTCGTGCCCGTCCTTGCGCCGGGCGGGATCGAAGTGGTTGCGGCCGCCGCCGAGGAGGACCTGGATGCCGGTGCGGAGGTATTGGGCGGCGATGTCCTCGCCATGATCGCGATCGGGGACGGCGACGGCGAAGCCGGCGGGGGTGGCGTGGGTGATTTCGGTGGTGGTGACGAGGCCTCGGGCCCAGCCGGCCTGGTTGCCCAGGGTGTAGATGGGGACGAGAGGCTGGCCGGCGGAATTGACGTTGAGGACACCGTTGAGGACGCGGGCGCCGGAGCCCCAGCTCGAGGAGGCGGCGGCGGAGTCGGTGACCAGGGAATCGAGGGAACGGGTCTCCATGAGGGCGGAGTGGGCAGCAGGATCCCGGAGGAGCCGGAGCCAGGCGAGTTCCCGTCCATGTTCGAGCTGGGAGAGGTGATCGGCACAGGAGAGGGTGCCGAGGCTCATGCCGTCGGAGACGACGAGGATGATGCGGCGGGGGGCGCCGGGGCCCAGGCGGGCGGGGCGGGAGGGACGTGCGGATTGGGAGGCGGTGCGGGAGGGGGCGGCGCAACCGGCGACGGAGCCGGAGGCGGCGACGGAAGAGACCTGGAGAAAACGGCGACGGGTCAGCATGACGCAAGGGAGGATGGGAGGGTGGGGGAGGGGTTCAAGGTTTTCAGGCTCCGGACTGGCTGGCGTAGTAGGCATCGACGCGGGCGGCGACGTCGCGGAAGCCGATATCGACTTCGTAGATGAGTTTGAACTGTTCGACCGCCTCGGCGGGGCGGCCCATTTTATCGAGGACGCAGCCGAGTTCGTACACGAGGTCCATTTTCTCCTCGTCGAAGGCGGGGCGTTCCTTGATGGCGGTCTGGAGGGAACGGCTGGCGATGTCGTACATGCCGCGGCGGGCAAAGCATTTGGCGAGGAGGGCGAGGGCGGAGGTGCGGCGGTTGGGATGGGCCTGGGCTTTCTGGAGTTCCTGGATGGCCTCGGTGAGGCGGCCGGCGCGGAAGTGGAGTTCGCCGAGTTCGTAGCGGAGGGCGAGATCGGAGGGATAACGGGCGACGCGTTCGCGGCAGTCGGCGAGTTCAAAGTCGTCGCGTTCCCGCTGAATCGCGGCGCGCTGGTCCTCGGCGTCGGGGGCGGCGGGATCGACGGAGGCGAGACGGCGGTCGAAGAGGAGGAGCTGGACCTGGGCGATGGCCTTGTCGAGGGAGGGATCGGAGCGGCCCTCGGTGGCGGCGAGGCGGCGGTAGGTTTCGAGGGAGCGGTCGAGGTCGCCGCGCTGGGCGGCGAGTTCGGCGATGGAACGGAGGAGTTTGAGGTTGGAGGGTTCGCGTTCGAGGCGCGCCTCGTATTCGGCGAGGAGGGCGGCGGAGGCGTCGGCGGGCTGGGCCTGGCGGGATTCCTGTTCGAGGGCGGCGGCCTCCCCCGGGTTGCGGAGGGCGTCGCGGTAGGTGCCGTCGCCGGCGGCGAGGGCGGCGTAGCCCTTGTTGGAGAGGGTGCGGTTGGCGCCGAGGTCCTTGTAGGCGCGGGCCACTTCGAGGTCGGCGGGATTGGCGGCGAGGAGATCGGCGTAGATGCGGTCGGCGCGGGAGATCTGGCCGGCGGCGACGAGGGCTTGGGCGAGGCGGAGGGCGACGCTGCGATTGGAGGGATCGTTCTTGAAGACGATTTCGAGGGAGAGGACGGCGGTGCGCGGGAGTCCGGCGGCCATGGCGGCGCGGGCGAGGAGTTCGTGGGCGGCGGCGTGGCGGGGGTCGGAATTGAGGACCTGTTCGGCGTGGTGCAGGGCGTCGGGGGGGTTGGTGCGGAGGGCGATCTGGGCTTTGGCGAGGGAAGGGGAGGCCTGGCCCAGGAGGCGTTTGAAGAAGCCCGAGCGGTTGCCGGAGCGGCGGAACTGGGCGGCGCGGAGGGCCTCGCGGCACTCGTAGAAGGCGGGTTCCTTCTGGAGGGTGAGAGTGAACAGCTCGATGGCGTAGTCCAGGTTCTCCTTGTGGTAGGCGACCATGCCGCGTTCGAACTGTTCGCGCAGGGGGCGCGGGATTTCGGGGAGGGACTTTTCCGGCATAGGACGGGGGCAGGTTAACCTGTCGGATGCCGGATTCCAAATCGCGCGTTGCGGCGGGTTTTGGGGGGCCGGTAAGCTGGCCGGGCATGAAGCTCTCCGCGCGGTGGATCTATCCCACCGCTTTTATTTGTCTGTTGCTGTCGGGTGCGGCGGCGCTGGTTTACCAGGTGGCCTGGGCGCGGTATCTGTCGCTGCTGCTGGGGCATACGAGTTACGCGGTGGTGGCGGTGCTGGTGGCCTTCATGGGGGGATTGGCGCTGGGGAACTGGTGGTTCGGCCGGTTTGCGGACCGCACGACGCGTCCGCTGGCGGTGTATGGGTGGCTGGAGGTGGGGATCGCGCTCTACGCGCTCTTTTTTCCCGTGTACTACGAGCTGTGCCAGAGGGGATATGTGGCATTGGGAAGCGGGGTGGCACCGGGAAGCCAGTGGCTGCTGGTGCTCAAGTTTCTGTTCAGCTTCGCGGCCATTCTGCTGCCGGCGACGCTGATGGGCGGCACGCTGCCGGTCTTGACCAAGCTGGTGACGCGGTCGCTGGGCGAGTTGCGGGAGCGGGTGGCGGGGTTGTACTTCATCAACAGCCTGGGGGCGGTGGCCGGGATCCTGATTGCGGACTTCTGGTGGATCCCGTCGATGGGGCTGGATGCCACGGTGTTTGGCGGCGCGGTCATCAACGGCGTGGTGGCGGCCGTCGCGCTGGTGGTGAGTGCCGGGTTGCAGGAAGGGCGGGAGGTGCGGACGGCTGGGAAGGTGGCGGCGGATGAACAGGCGAAAGAACCGGCGGAGGGGCCGGCACCCGGGGACGCCACGGCGGAGGAGGTGTATTCGCCATGGGAACTGCGGCTGGCGATCGTGGCAGCGGGGTTGTCGGGATTCGTGGCGATGCTCTACGAGGTCGTCTGGACGCGGGTGCTGGCGCTGGCGCTGGGGTCGTCCACGCATGCGTTTTCGATCATGCTCGTGACCTTCATTACGGGGATTGCGTCGGGGGCCTGGGTGATCGGGCGCTGGCGGCGGTTAAGGCGGGTGTTCGATGCGTTTGGGTGGGCGGAGCTGGCGCTGGCGGTGACGCTCTTCGTCTCGATGTTCTTCTATCATCTGCTGCCGTACTGGTTCGTGCGGCTGGGAACGGTGGTGGCGCGGGAGCCGGCGAACCACCTGGTGTACCAGGGGCTGCAGTTGCTGGTGTGCTTTGCCGTGATGTTTGTGCCGTCACTGTGTCTCGGGATGACACTGCCGCTGGCCAGCCGGGTGGCGACCTCGGAGCTGGCGAGGACCGGGCGGAGTGTGGGGCTGGTCTTTTCGGTGAACACCCTGGGGACGGTGCTGGGGGCGGCGCTGACCGGGCTGGTATTCCTGCCGATGCTGGGGCTGGCGAAGGCCTTTGCGCTGGGGGTTGGGCTGAACCTGGTCATTGCGCTGGCCGTGCTGCTGCGCCGGAACGTGGCGATGCGTTCGGCGGTGGTGTGGGGATCGCCCGTGCTGGTGGTGGGACTGATCGGCCTGGCGCACGTGGCCTTGAGCCCGACCTGGGACCGGGCGCTGTCGCTGGGGCTGTGGCGGCTGGGCACGCCGCCGCGGACGCTGGCGGAATACCGGCAGATGATCAACGAGGTCATCGTGTTCTATCATCGGGACGGTCCGGGTTCGACGGTGCTGGTGCATGGGTGGACCAACCGGGTCACCGGCGTGGTGGATCTGACCTTGCGGGTGAACGGCAAGGCCGATGCGACCAGCCGGGGCGATCTGCCGACCCAGTTGCTGGCGGGACACATCCCGATGCTGCTCAAGCCTGACATCAAGGAGGCGATGGTGGTGGGCATCGGGAGCGGGATGACCTGCGGAGCGATCCTGACGCATCCCGGGGTCGAACGGCTCGATGCAGTGGAGATTTCGGCGGACGTGTACATCGCGGCGCGGGATCATTTTGCGCCGTTCAACGACCGGGCGCTGGAGGATCCGCGGGTGGAGGTGATCCTGGACGATGCGAAGTCGTTTCTGCGGACGTCGGGGCGGAAGTACGACCTGATCGTCAGCGAACCGTCGAATCCGTGGATGGCCGGGGTGTCGGGGGTGTTCAGTGTCGAGTACTACGAAGCCTGCCTGGCGAGTTTGAAGCCTGGGGGAGTGCTGGTGCAGTGGGTCCAGATTTACGAGACCAGCGAGGAGGCGGTGAACACGGTGCTGGCGACCGTCCGCTCAGTGTTTCCGTTCTTCTCGCTGTGGCAGACGCTGCCGGGCGATCTGCTGCTGGTGGCTTCGGCGGAACCCCTGCGATACGACCTGGAGGCGACGCAGCAGCGGTTCGACGAGCCGGCGGTGACGGCGGATCTGCGGCGGGCGGACATCTTTCAGTTGTCGGTGCTTCTCGGACTCCAGTTCGTGTCCGAGTCGAATGCGCCGTTTCTGGCGCCGGAAGATGCGATTGCGCACAGCGATTTCTATCCACGGCTGGAGTACCTGGCGGAACGGGCGTTCTTCGTGCGGGCATTCTCGCGGTTGGTCGATGATTACAACGAGGCCACCTCGACGCGACCGCGGCTGTTGGTGGGGCGGCATCTTGAGGAGAATCCGCTGACCGTGACCGACGCGCAGTCGTTCGCCCTGTTCCACACCTCGCACCAGCTGCCGCCGCCGCGGATCATGCGGTCGATCACCGAGCGGTGGCGGGAGCTGGATCCGTCGTCGCTGCTGGCCGTCGAGTTCTCGGGGAAGCTGGACCAGCCCCTGCCGGTGTCGGAGCTCGAGGCATTGCGGATGCGGAAGGTGCGGGACGAATTGTTCGAGCGGGCGGCGACGGAGCCGGAACCGCTGCGGATCTACTCACGGCACCTGATGCACGCGTACCGGGCATTGCGTTCGGCGTTCTACCAGCCGCCGACCGAGGAATTGATCGAGGTGCTGGACCGGCTGGTGGAAACGGATCCCGCCCATCTGCAGTCGCATCTCTTACGCCTCGCGGAGATCGCCTGGGATGTGGGGGACGAGGCGACTTTTGTTCAGCTCGCCGCGGATTCATTTCTGCAGTCAGCGGGTGCGCCGGCGGTGGGCCGGTACGAACTCGACTTCCAGGCGCCTGGACGGGTGTTGTACCTCCTCATCGACCTGCTCTGGCATGCCAACCGATTCGAGGATGCCTACGGCTGGTGTCGGGCGGCCCGTGAGGGGCGGTTCCTCGAGCGGGGAAGCCGGTTCTACAATCCCATGCTGGCGGTGGTGGTTCGCAAGGTCGAGGCAACCCTGGCTAGCGCAGCGGAAGCAGCGGGCGTTGGCCCCTGATGGAAAGCCGCGAAAGCCCCTTCAACTGCCCGGCTTGACCGGCGGCACGGACACGAGATCGGCCGGGAGTTGGTCGGGCAGAAACGTTTCGACCGTCAGGCGGAGGAGGCTGTGGGTCGGCACGCCGAAGTCGAGAGTGCCGCCCGAGCGGTCCACCAGGACCCCGACCCCCACGGGACGGGCACCGTGGGCGCGGACGATGTCGAGCGTTTCCCGCACGCGACCGCCCTGGGTGATGACATCCTCGACCACCAGAACCGGTTCGCCGGGTGCGAGCCGGAATCCGCGGCGGAGGGCGAGCCGGCCTTCGACCTTTTCCGCGAAGATGAAACGGAGGCGGAGTTGCCGGGCCACTTCCTGCCCGATGACGAGGCCGCCCATGGCGGGGGCAATGACGGTGAGCGCCCCGAGGGAACGGAGCGGGTCGGCGAGGGCGGCGCCGAAACGTTCCACCGTGGGCATGTCCTGGAGCGCGAGGGCGCACTGAAAGAACTGCCGGCTGCGGAGTCCGCTGCGCAGGATGAAATGGCCGTCCAGCAGGGCGCCGGTGCTGCGGAAGACATGGAGGACTTCGTCGGTGGACATCGCAGGCCGAGTCAATCAGGGCGCCAGCCATCGGGGAAGGGTGAGGTCGCAGCGCCCGGGCGTTGCGGTGCATCCCGGAGTCGTGGGGGGGGGAGGCAGCGAATCGGAGGGACGAGCTCCGCGAGTCCTCAATCCATCGCACCACTCCGCTGCGGCCTCGTGGAACTCGGCCCTCCGAAGCGCCGCCTGGCGAAGTGGGCGCCTCTCCCCACAACTCCGCGAAACACGGCCCCGACCCCGATCCGCTGCGACTTCCGGACAACTCGCAGATGCGCCCTTTGCGGGGTGGTGGTGATCGACAAGCGGGAAGAGCGGGGGCGGTGGCATTCAGTGGAGCAGGGGGGGGGGCTGAAATTCATCGCGGGGGGAGGGGTGTCAGGGGAGGAAAAGGACGCAAACGGCGTGCCTATGCACGCAGGTTTGGGCGATTCAGGGGGATGAGATGAAGAGGCAGGGGGAATCGGCGGCGGCGGGTCGGGCCTGGGTTCGAGGTAGGATTAGGGGGGTGGCGGTATGGGGGGGAGGGGGCGCAAACGGACGCAAACTTCGTGCATATGCACGAAGTTTGCGTCGATTCATGGGGCGGGACGGGAACGAATGAGGCGGTCGGGGACGCAGCGGGGAAGGAGCAGGCCGGATGACACCGCGCTCACGGCTTGGGCCGCCCAAGGAAGGTATTGCCGGTCGATTTGGAATGACGCCCGCAGATGGGATGCCTGATGAGCGGGCCATCGGCTGGGCTGGGCAACTCATCCCCGGCGCCCAAGTCTTTCACTCCCACCCAATCGCGACGTCTCCGGGCGTCGGCCAGCAGACTCAGACCGAACGGCAGGCGAAGACCCAATCCCAATGCCGCGTTCTCCAGGGCAAGGATCGCTTGCAGGCAGGCGCCGCCAATGGCCGATGAGCGGTGCAGATCCCCGCGCGGCGTGGCCCCGTCCGAGACCCCCTGGCGTCGGGACAAGCGCCCCCGCGCCAGCCGAAGCGCCGCGATCATCGGGAACAGGCACATGTTCCAGTACGACATTCGTTCGAGTGCGAATCCGGCTGACCTCAGTCGTTCCGCGAGTTCCGCCCGTCGGTAGCGTCTCCGGTGTTGATTGACCGCATCGTGGGGTCCCCAAAGGGACGGGAATGCCGGCACGAGAACCAAAAGGACCCCGGATGGGCGAAGGACCCGGTGCCACTCCCGCAAGGCTCTCTCTTCCTCGTCGATATGTTCGAGAACGTCGGTGGCGATGAGCAGGTCAAATGACCGGCTTGCGAAGGGCATGGCGGTTGCGTCGCCAACGGTGACATCGGCTCCTCCCTTCTGTCGGCAGGTGGCGATGGCTTCCGGGCTGATGTCAATACCCTGGACCCGTGTGTACCCCAGTCCTGTCAGGGACCGGAGTGTCGCTCCCGAGGAACATCCCACATCCAGCACGTCTGCATTCCTGTCCGGGCAGGCTCGCGTCACCAGGCTCGTGATCAAGCGACGCCGCGCCCGGAACCACCAGTGCTCGTCCTCCAGATCGAGGTGGATGGCTCGAAACTCAGATTGCATGGACGGTAGAGGCACGACGGTCGCGGTCGCGGTGGCGGGCGAGGCTGCGCCGCAGCCGGATCAGTCCCCGTACGTCGGCAATCGCGGTGGACCATATCCTCACCCGGGTGTCGGTGTCGTCCACCCATCGGACCGGCAGGTCGAAGATCCGATACCCGAAGCGCTCGGCCAGGATCAGCAGTTCGGTGTCCAGGAACCAGCCGTCGTCCTCGACCCGGGGGATGAGTTCCGTCGCGGCGGTCCGGGTGAGGGCCTTGAACCCGCATTGGGCATCCGAGAAGCCGGTCCGAAAGAGCATCCGGACCAGCCGGTTGTAGCTGCGCGAGAGCATCTCCCGCTTCCAACCGCGCGAGGTCAGGGAGGGCTTGAGCAGGCGCGAGCCGGCGGCCAGGTCGAAGCCCCCGCCGATGAGCGACTCCACCAGTGGAGGAAAGGCCGCCAGGTCGGTCGAGAGGTCCACATCCATGTAACTCAGGATCCCCGCGCGGCTCCCGGTCCAGACCGCCTTGAGGGCGCGGCCGCGCCCCTTCCGCTCCAGATGGACCACCCGCACCCGTTCATCGGTGGCGGCCAGGGCTTGGGCCACCTCGATTGTGGCATCGGTCGAGGCGTTGCTGGCGATGACCAGTTCGAAGTCGAACCGGCAATGGTCCCGCAGGAACGTCAGCAGCCGCGGACCGTTCCGGCTCAGGCGCCGTTCTTCATTGAAGACCGGCACGGTGACGTTGACCCGGATGGCGTCCGTGTTGGTCGTCGAGGGTGTGCGCGTCGCCTCCATTCACGCGCTCTCCGGTTCGGGTTTGGGCTGTACGATGGCCCGGACGAGATCCCTTCCGACCAGCACCAGGGCGGCGGTCATGAGGATCGCGAGGAAGGGACGCGGCACCGGCTCGCGCTCGAACAGGTACGGCAGGTAGGTGAAGAACGAACAGCACTGCACCGCCGCGGCAACCCTCCAGCCGCCCGGCACGAAGAAGGCATACGCGATGGAGAAGACATCGGCCGCGTAGAAGTAGCGTTCGTGCATGCCCGGGAGGAAGTACGGCGCGAACAGCGTGGAGAAGGTGGCCGTGGTCACCAGCCAGGCCCGGCGATCCATCGAGGCGGGCTGCTGCATCGCGAGGATCAGGAAGACGGTCACCACGAGCGTGAGGACGATGCCGGTCGTATGGAACGTGTCGTAATGCGCGTCGGACAACCACTGGTACCAGTTGGTCGCTCCCACGGTGAGCTTTCGGAAGAAGGGGGTTTGCCGGCCCCAATGCAGCATGACATCGAGCACCGGCCGCCCCGCCAGCACCGCCGGCAGGCCGACGAGTGCATAGACCCCGACGGGCACCGCCGCGTGCTTCCACGGGATGCGGATCAACGGGAAGGCGCCCACGAGAAACGGCATCAGGAAGATCGCTTGAGGCTTCAACGAGCCGGCCAGCCCGAAGGCCACCATCGCGGCCAGCGGCCGCCCGCTCATCAGGTAGTACAGGGTCGCCACCAGTGCGGCGGTGAACATGGCATCGCATTGACCCCACACCGCGCTGTTGAACCAGACGGTCGGCAGGAAGAGGACTGCGCCGGCGGCCGCCCAGGGCCTTGGCCCCTCCGGAAAGCGGCACCGGACCATCCGGAACAGGAACCAGGCGAGGACATAGTCAGCGGCAATGGAGAGGAGCTTGATCGAGTAGAGCTTCGGCAACGGGAGGAAGGTGGCGAGGGACAGAAGATACAGATACAGCGGAGGGTAGTTGCTGAAATCGTCCTTCAAGGCCGTCCAGCGTCCGTGCTCGACCAGATGGTCGTACCAGACGCTCAAAAAGGCGCGGTAATCGCCGCTCGAATAGTCGAGCACACTCAGCCGCAGCAGGAGCGATCCCATCAGCAGGACATAAACCCACGCAACCTGCATGGCCCCGGGGGCAGGCCCGGGTGGAGGCAAGGCGGGTTTGTCCGGGCTCATGTCGAGGGCGACCCCTTTCCGCCGGTTGGAGTGGTCGGCGAGGCGATTCCTCCCGGGATGCGGTCCGGGTTGGGGCATGGCTCGCCGGCTTCATGCGACCCAACGGACGCCGACCCAGGTCGGGTGTCGGGATCGCCCGCGGGCAGGCGGCGCCACAGCCAGACCGCCAGTCCGACGATGACGACTTAGTAGAGCAGGACGGAGGGGTAGGGCCGCAAGCCGAGAACCAGCCCCAAATTTGGGGACACCTGCCCTTCCAGAAACAGGGGCAGATGCAGGTCCAGGAGCGGATTGGGGTGCCGGTTGTAGGCAGGGCGTCCACAACCAATGCACCGCCCGCGCCCTCTGCTTCGTCTTGCTCAACGCCGGCAAGAGCATCCCCGCCAGGATCGCGATGATCGCGATGACGACTAGGCTGTCTCGGGCGTTCTATAACCCAAGACTCGCGGCGACACCTCCCGGGCTCGGGGCCTTTGCTGGGTGGAGCCGTTTGTGAACATACAGCTCAAGCCAAGGGTGCTCGCTCACGAATACGTACCGGTCGGAGAGCAGATTCTGCCACTCCATCGTTGGAGTCTCTGATACCTTGGGTAGAAGCAGCATCTCAGGGTCATAGCGTTCTACAAGGGCGGTGACATCCTCTTCCCGAATCCTTCCGGCCAGAAAGCGTTTTCGAGACAGAATTATTAGCTCAGGCGGCATAGGAATGCCGCTACGAAAGGCGTAGACGAGGCCAGGACCTCTCGCGAATACCCATTTCGAGCTTGCGGCATATTTCCCGATAATAGAAAGTAGCTCGTCGTCGTGCCTCGCGCTTTTTGGGCTCACCAGTAACACTTCCCGGCTGAAAAGGGTAACCCCAAAACTGACCCACAGAGCTACCACTGCCAACAATCCAAGTGCTGCCGACCCATCAACTTGGCCAAGCACCCTCGCAGGTCTGCTTCCATCGCATTCGTCGAGTGGAAACCTTTGCTTTCGCACGGCCCGGCTCAAATAATTCATTCCCAGGGCGGCCAGCATAGAGATGGGAATCGCGAGATGGACATTGTAATACCACCACCAAGGGCGATGAGAAATATGGACACTTGTAGCAAGGAGGACAGTGGCGAATATAAAGCTACGGTTACTCCAGCCTTTGTATTTAAGGCTGGAGACCAAGCCGACGCCCGCCGCCAGCAAAGCTCCGGGTGCATCTAGAAGCTCTGTCCAGTTGATGCCCATGTTCGAATACTCCTTCTCGAATGCCGTACTCCTGGCTTCCATGTGGGAATTCCACAGGAGGTCCCAAGAGGCGTGCGGCAATGCAAGAGCCAAGGCAGCACTACAAAGCACGAAGGCCCCTCCAGCAACAAGCCAATGCCGCGCCTGTCTCGTCTCTGTGAATAGCATTGTTGCTGCTAGTGCAGGCATCACGATTATAGCTGTGAACTTGATGTTTACCGCCACGCCGAGTAGCAGCCCACAACCCGCTGCACGGATACTCCGGAAGTTGCCTTCGGGCGTCACTGCTACGCCAACCGCACACATGGCCACTGAGAATGCAATTAATTCGCACATCGCGGACATCGACAAGCCCGGAATGCTGGGCCACGTAATAAATATCAGCACGCACGTCAAATAGGATGGCCATTGGGATTCCCTGGGCAGGAGTCGGCACATCATCGCCAAGAGTAAACCCGTCATCGCCAAGCTGGCCAAGCGGGGCGGCCAAAGCTCCGTTCCAAATACTCGGATGAAGCCGCCGAGTGCCCAGGTATATAGGAAGGGCTGGTCGTTCCACATGTCTCCGACCCGGCCTGGCTCGTGGACGTACAGAAGAGCCTTGCAGAGTTCCATTCCTTCGTCGCCGCCGAGCACGAAGGTGCTGCGGAAGGGCACGGCCATGACAATAATCAGAAGTACGCCTGCTATGATCAGGGGTACCTGCAATTTGCCTGCTATGTGCTTCATGACGCAATTCTCCCCAATCGGGAATCGCCTCCAAGTAGGCTCCACAAACCAACTAGAACGAACCAGATGGAAATTGCAAGTACAAGGCGGTCCTGAAACCGCACAAGCCAGGGAAACCAGTCCAAAATGTTACCTAAACATGGACAAATGTGATTTGCGTCGGCCCACCACCCAACAAGCCGATACACAAGAAAGATTGCTCCTAGAGTGGCTAGCAAGGCTGCTGTGCGCGACCGCGAAAGCCAAAGCATGCCCGCGAAAGCCGCTACTACTTCGATCGTGCCCAAAAGTAAAAAAATCTGTCGAAACTCAAGGCCCGTTACCTGGTCGCGCACACTCAGGATCCTCGATTCATAAAAGAGGCTAGCCAGCTTCGCGACTCCAAGAAGTGCAAGAATGAAGCATGGCAGCCCGTTCGGAGTGGATATCCTTTGGCTTAGCGAAACCATCATGACATTCGAGCAGAAGAATTCCCTATTCATGAGAAAACAGCGTCGTGGTCGAGCGAACAGGTAGCCGAAGTGCGCAAAGCCCGCTTGACGGACGACAGCTTCGGCCAAAGCGTCTAGGACGCTCTACAACCGATGAAAACCCTTTGTATGGCTCAACTCCATTCTGGCGCCCGACTCGATTTCCGCGGTCGACTCTAAGGTACACCCTATTGTTGCATAAGATGTTGAGCTCCCTTGCCACTCAAACTTCCTTTCAACCGCGTCTGAACTAGTGCGATGACTCACATGAGTAACGGATGTCGGGTAATGGAAGAGGCACTTCCAGTGCGGGTTTCCGCGATGGAGCAGAGTTCCGACTTCCCAAATGTTGGCATGCTTATTGCACGGTCTTTCGCCAGCTTTTTTTGCAGGGATGGGGTACAGTATGTCATGCTCTTGCTGAATACAGGCCTCGATATGACTACAGATTACGCAGCCATGGGGTGCCAGGTGCCAGAAAGTGTGCTACCCCAATTCGCCTATTTCGGCGTAAGGGCGCCTAATTGTAAGCCCGCCCGTCGAGACTGGGAATAGGCTGTCTCTGAGGCAGATCAATACTAATAATTCGGACAACTCAGTTCAGATGCTGCCGCCAGAGCAGTAGGTACCAGTCGTTTGTGCGCCATGGTAGAACGTTCCGGTAAGATTTCTCGTGAGCCCGGAGGAATTCGTTGCGGTGCACTTGTAATAGCAGTATAACCAAAAAGTGGTGGTGTAGCTCGAGCTGCCGTATGTCGCACTGGAAACCCATGGATATTTTTGTCCCGCAGGGGACAGTTGGCCTACACAACTCCAACCTGCATCATTAAGCGGAACAGTC